>JBEHXD010000126.1:0-11338 GCA_048498875.1 Verrucomicrobiota bacterium | reverse complement strand
CCCTGACCCACCACGCTCCCCCGCATGCGATCCCGAGGCAACATTTGCGCCGCCGGTGCCCACCGTCACGGTGTAAGTACCGGCGGTGATGGTTTGCGAAGTCAGCTTGATGAAACCGCCTCCGCCACCGCCACCGAAACCACCGCCGCCACCGCCGCCGCCGACGATCAAAATATCCATCGAACCGCCCGATGTAACGACGAAGCTACCTGAAGACTGGAACGTGTGGATTTTGTAGCCGCCGCCGGTGGTGACCGTGCCACCGGTTGCCGCAATGCCACTCCCCGCCGCAGACACCTGTCGCGCGCCGAAGCCTGTGAGCTGATTAATCTGGAGCGAACCAGCGCAAAAGACGGCCGCGAGCCCGAGCAACGCAGCCAGGAGAAAAGGGCGAATCAATTTCATTGGTCGGTGGGTGCACTCGTGGTGTAGATGATCTTTACGCCGATCAGATTCGCCGCGACGGCCATCGTATCGCTGCCATCGGCAGGAACACGTGCGATGTGGAAATACACCAGGTCACCCGTCGCGGGCGTGCCGCCGATCGTGACAGCACTGGTCGCAGACGTGACGTAGAGCGTTCCAGTCGTGCCGCCCGTGTCGCTCACCGTTTGCGCGGTTCCATAAGCTGCATCGATCGCATCCGTGTCCGAGATCGCCACGCCCGCGATGGACCACGTGACGCCGAAGTTAGTCGTGGTCGACGGATGCGACCAAAAAAACTGCGCGGTAATCGTGCTGTTGTTCCAGCTCTTCGGCATCGCGATCGCGAACTGCGCGAACTGCTGTGTGCTGGGATCGAAGGATAGCGCGGCAATTTCCGGGCGGCCGTCCGTGCCCTCAATTTGCGTCACCGTCGCGCCGTTCGTGGTCGCGGGCGACATGGCTACCGCTGGGAGCCAGATGGTCTGACTGCCGACCGGGTTGATGTCCGAGATCGTTTTGCCTCCATCCTTGATGAGCTTACCGGTGCTCAAGTCATATACCGCAATCCGGTTGTCCGTCGCACTCGATGGGCCAACCACGTCGCCCGTCGCGGTCGATGCCGCCGTCTGATTGCCCACGATCCGCCAGCGCGATGAGTTGCCGTCGTACTTGAGCAGGATGCCGGTGCCCGCGATCAGCGTGTAATCGGCATTGAGGGCGAAGCGATTGGCGGCCGTGCTCCCGGTGTCGGCGTTCTTGAGCACCAGGGGAAAACTGCCGACGTTCTCCAAGCTGATCGTGCGGCCGGCCGCGCCACCCGCGATGCCCGTCAGATTGCGCGACGCATCGGTCGAAACCCGAATGGTAAATGCGTACCCATAGCCGGTAGGTGCCCAGTTGTTTGTATTCGCGGTCAACTGCGTTGGCGTGATCGTGCCTTCCTTGCCCGAGGTGGTGCCACTACCGAGCTTGACCGTGCGCTGCACTTCCAGATCGGAGACGACGCCCTGGGCTGACAAAGGAACAAGGGCCAAGGAACAAGTAGCAAGAAGAGTAAGCAGGAATTTCATGGGATCAGAGTTCGGCTTTCCAGTATGCGGTGTAACCATCGGCCGGGAGCGCGGCCGCGAGGATGGCGGTGAAGCCAGCGGCACTGACGGCGGAGTAACCGACGACGGCAATCGCCGGTGATCCGCCCGGTGCCACCAGCTTGAGATCGAACCAGGTGGGCGTGCCACCGAACGGCGTGGAGAATTCGATCACGACGGATTCATCATTCTGCGCCGGTGATGCGGTGCCTTTCTTCGTCACGTCGTCGTCCTCCGGATCGGTGTCGGGCACGTCCTCGCTGAGGAATTGCCGACCCTGGAACTTGTATTGCACGAGCACGGCAAGGCCGATGCGGCGTGCGATTTGTACCGATCGCACGGCACTGGCCATGCGGATCGCGTAGGTCGCCGAGGCATCCGTGAGGAGGAGATCAGCCTGGAGCGGCAGCTGCTCCCGCCAAGTGGCGCAGAAGAGCATGGCAGCAGCCTCGCTTTCGAAGCTGTGCCATGCCTCAAACGCCAGGACCATTGGCCCGTCCCCGCGACCGTAGACTGTGGCGAGCGCATCGCGGAAGAAGTTGAACGCGTCAACGACCGGCTCACTATTCCAGGTGAGACCGGAAGCGACGCGGCCGACCGCGAGATTGTCGTCGGCGATGACAGTCGTTGAGTAGAGGATGCGCACACGTTGGAGGAGCTGAAGGCTTAAGCCGGCGCGCTGTCTCCGATGTAGAACAGAGGATTGGCCGCACCGTCACTGAAGGTCCGAGTTGCCGCCCAAGTGAGCTCGCCGAGCCGGTCGTTCTTTGAACTCCAGTTGGCCGGGCCGCCTGTGAGCGCGGCCGCGTAGAGCCGGGCATAGACGCCGGTGCCCTGGATATTCAGGTCGCTACCCGCAAGCGAGCGGCCGCGCGTGGCACCGGAGTCCTGGAGGGTGAGAGCCGTGAGGAAGGCCGAAAGGTCCGGGCCGACCGGCTGCATCTTGGCGGTGAAGCCGATCGCACTGATCCGCTGAGTGAGCACGCCGGACGCGTCGTCCTCGATATTCTCCAAGGTGAGGCTGGGCTCCACGGTAATTCCGTTCTTCGTGTAGAGACTTGACCAGGGAGCGCTACCCCAAGTGAAGGCGTAGGGCTGCGTGATGATGTCGCTCGGCGCAAAGCCGCTGTCGGAGAAGGAGACGTTGTTCGCGAGCGTGTAGAGGGAATTCGCGGTCGACCAGGGCACGGCATTCTTTGGATAGGCCGAGAACTCCACGTCACCCCAGAGCGTGTCCGTCGCCTTGAAGTTGATCGCAGGCATCTTGCTGACTGCGGAATTGTGGAACGTGACCTGCGTGCCGTCGTTGCCGAGGATCACGAGCGCCTGTTGCACAACGAACTTGAGGAGGCCGGAGCCGATGCCGGTGATGTCGATCGGGCTGGTGCCTGCGATCGCATTCGCCGCCGAGGTGTGCACGGTGCGCACGCCGCTGGAATTTGCGCCGAGATAGTACAGGGTGCCGGCCGTGAGACCAGTGGGCATCGTGCCGCTCGTGCCGAAAGAGATGGGTGTACCGGCCGCAAGCGCAGTGTTGGCCACTGCAATCGTGTTGGCAGTCGCGTCGACCGTGCCGCAGGGCCAGACCGGCGTGATCAAACTGCCGATGGCAACCGTCAGAAACGGAAACAACACCGCGAGATCGGCGAAGCGACCCTCTGGCGTGAAACTGATTTTGACCGGTTGCCCGCTCACGCGCTTGTCAACTTCACCGTAGAGATCGGTGACGATGCCAAAGGTATCGAGGGCGAGATTAACGGTAACGTCGCCCTTCGATCGGAAGGACGACCCGGCATACGAGATGAGGCATGGGCCTCCGATGATTGTGGCGAGGTTGGTTGACATGGCTGGATTTGTTTTGGCTTACGAAATTGTGAGCTGACGAATGTCGCTCTGTTGCAGTCCGGATTTGCTGGCTACGGCCCGGACGATGGCGGACGCGGCCACGTTCACGGGAGCAGTGTACGGCAGGGATGGATAGCTCCCGTCGATACTGTAGAAGAGTGACGCGCCATCCGTGGCGCAGGTGATCGTGACATCGACTCCCACAGCAGGTGATACGGCAGGCGCAGACGTGAGCTGTGGGGTGACCACTTTCACTTCCGGCTGCACGCCGCTCGTCTGAATGAACTTCACGTCGATTGTGATCTTTGGATCGGCGGCGGAGCTGGGCGTAAGAGCATCGGCGGCGGCCACGATCACGTTACCCTTGCCGGGATTGAAGTGATGGAGGAGCGACAGAACTTTGAGCGCGATTTCCTCGGCGCTCTTTTGCGTACCCTTCGGCCCCATGTTGATGATCGGCAGCTCCTGGACTCGGACCACGAAGGCGAAGTTGAGGCGCGGGCCGGGCACGTTGATATCAGCCGCGTCGCCGGTGGGCATCAGCACATACACTGCCGCACCGGACTTGCCGTTGTAGGAGGTGAGGCCGCCGATCATCTGATCGATCTTCGTCTGGATCGTAGTGAAGCTTTCCTGCTCACGAGGTCGGACCACAAATACCGGAATTCCAGCGAAGAACGGATCGACGCTGAGCCGGCCGGCCAGATCCGTCTGGGTGATCTCCAAGAGTGAAGGCGTGTAGCTCAATTGCGGCCTCCGTTCCAGGCGAGGCGGATGGCCTCGGACACACCACGGGAATAATCGAGCTCACACTCCTGCACCGTGGGCCACAGGTACGGCCGGGCCGGCATCTTCATGTGCCGGATGAAGGATTGCACGGTCGAGGTGCCCGCATGAATGCGGACCGTCTTCTTACGTTCCTTCCGAATTCTGCCGGTCGTAGCATCGAACACCAGACCGCCGCCCGTCTCGCGCTTCACAGACACGTTGCGGGTGAAGGCGCGCACCGTGACCAGGGCGTCGATGCCGTGCTCGTGCACCTGGGCATAGGCAACATTGGTCCCGATCGTAGAATCTACCGAGCCGGCGGAGATCACCGCCTTGCTGGCATTGAGCGAGCCGCGCAAGCGATTGGTCACCACGCCGAGCACTTCCGGACGCGGACCGGACATGCGCTCGCCCTGGGCGCGCGCGATCGTCAGCTGGTTCTGTTTATCCAGGGCTTGGCCAATGCGACGTTTCATCGCATCGGGAAACGCATCGAGCTGCTTCACGATCTTCTGCGCGTCGGTACTGATCAGGATTTGAATCATGTCAGCGCGTACCGCATGAAGGGTTGCAGCATCGCCTTCACCTCGGGCACGAGGTCGAGCGCGGCGAGTGTCGAAGAAACGAAGGTGACGGGTTTGTCGCCCGCGATGTTGATGCCGAGGTTATCGGTGACAGACCAGGTGCGCTCGCATTGCAGCAACCAGGCAAGGCGGAGATCGGACGGCAGGAGCGTCGCACCGGCCGGGAGATCGGCTTCCGTTTCCGGTGTGGCGGCATCCGTGTCCGGAAACCAATAGCCGCCAGTGAAGGTGAAGCGCAGGCGGCTGGTCGACAGTCCTGGGCAATAGCGGCCGAAGTCAATCAGGCCGGCCTTGAGATCGTAGCCGAGAGCGAGGTCGGTGAATACCTGGTCGACGAAGCCGATTGTGAGATCGTCGCGCTGTGCGATCGCAGGAACCGCTTCGAGTGGCGAGCGCGGCAGGGTGACGTGATAACGGTCGGCCGTGCACTCGAAGGTGTCGTCGACCACGCGCTGGAACTTGCGGTTGCAATAGCCTTCCATCCGGGCGGCAATGCCCTTGCCAAGCGCCGCGATCTTGGCGTCGTAGGCGGTGTTGCTGCGCAATGCTTCATTCAGCAAATGCGCTTTGAGGTCGGTGAGTGTGCCGAGACCGAGGTTCATACTTCGTGCCCCCAGGTGAGATTGATCGACCAAAGAAACACGCTCAGTGTGATACACCACGCGAAGGGCTTCTCGCCGTCGCCTTCGGCAACGGCGCAATCCTCGCATTCGCAAACCCCAATAGCCTGCCCAATGGACAAGGACGGCCAGAGAAAGAAACACTTTGGATGAAAGTCAGCGGAGAGCATGAAATTATTTCGTGCGGATCGGCAGCGGCCGTTTCGGCGGCAGCGGCATCGGACGTTTGACTGGTGGTTGTTTGATCATGGTGAGAGGGCTCTAAAGAGCCGCGCCCAGGCGGGCGCAGCTCGAAGAGAACTCAATCAGCTGGCCGAGTTTCGAAGGCCGGCGATGGCCTTGCTCGCCATCAGACCAACCGTCAGGCGCTCCAGGGCGCGCACCAGGATTTCATCCGTAGCGAAGCCAGCTTCGCGGGAAGTGTCCATGCGGATGCCATTGCGGGGCGCGAGGTACATGTAGCTCGCATCACCGAACAAGCAGGTGACGACACTTACGGCGGCGCTCGTGGAGTACGCGGGCAGAACCGGGCACCACACGATTTCAAAGCCATCGAGCGTGGCGGGTGCCGTACCATTGCCACGAATATAGGGTGTGACCGTGGAGCTGGTATTGAATGTAACCAGCAGCGCCTCGTAGGTGGGGTGCATGTAATACTTCGCCCGACCAAGCACGATTCCAGAGATACCGGAGGCATTGCGCATGGCGCGGAAGTCCGCAAGGACCGCATCACTGCCTTTCGTCTTACCGGAATTCGAAGCGCCGCCGTTGTAATAGTAGCAGGTGTCGGTGACGACAGCCTTGGCCAAACCCTCGGCCGTGCCGTTGATGCCGGAAGCGGCACCCGTGCTCATGAAGAACTGCCAGTCCTCCACGTAGGCGATGTTGCGCGCGGTGTAGCGGCCGAGGAACTGACCCATCGCAACGATGGAGTCCTCATCGATCTCCTGGGGGAGACGGATCAGACCGCCGAACTTTTCGGCGTTGAACGTGACGAATCCAATCTGCGGGCTCTTCTCCGTGACGGTGCCGCTCGTGGCGATAAGACCAAACGTCGGATCGGTGGTGAGCTTAGGCAGTTTGAGCGTGCCAGCGCCCATCGGGAATACGGTGCCGACCTTGCGGGCCAGACCATATTCAAACACCAGCTCCACGATTTCCCCGGAGTACTGCGTGGGGAGCGGGATGTCCGACGTGGTGAGCGCAGACTTCACCTCGATGTTGAGGATACTCTTGATGTGCTTCTCGCAGATCACCCGTTGCCCTTCCGTAATGACACCATCGGGAGCTTTGAGCGCGGCGATCAGCGCGATCGCGCCGAGATGTTTGGCGCACGCATCAGACAGTTGACCAGGACGGCGCTGCTGGGTCGCGCCTTGCTCCATGTAGAGCTTCCGATAGTTCAGCATTTCCTTCTGAACCTCGGCGACGAGTTTAACTACAGTTTCGTAGTCCTCCTTGTTTTTGCTGATCGACTTCTCCAGCTCATCGATTTTGCCGAGGCGCTTGTTGATCGATTCGAGTGAGTCCAGGAGTTTTGCATTAACCTTTGCGGTCTGCTCTTCGTCGGCGGTGATACCCATCGAGAAAGAAGCCTTCGGAGCGCCGAGCATTAGCAAGGCGAGGAAGCCAGCGGCCGCCACGGCGGGACCATAAGTCGAAGAAATCCAGGCAAACAATGCGGCGAGGCCGACGATCGCGCCGATGGCGGCGATGCCAAAACGAGCGACATGCCATCCATTCTGGAAGTAACGAGTGGCGGAGTTAGTAGGCGGAGCACAGTCAGTGACAGCGGCTGGCTTCGTGATCGAAAAGATCGCGAAGGCACCCACGAGGAACGCGAAGAACGCGGTGAGAGCTTTCATTTTAATTTACAGTTGGGCTTGGATTGCAGCCAGGACAGCGAGCCTCGTCCGCGCGGTGGAGGTCGCACCGGCGTGCGCGGATTCATCAGCCGGGTTGACGGGTTTCGCAGCAGCTACCAGGGCAGCAAAATTGGTTACGCTTTCCTCTGAGAGGCATCCGCTCTTGTAAGCGGCCGCGACGGTGCGGAGCGTTTTGGCGAGTGCGTTCGGATTCGCGCCGATGACACAGCCGGAAAGTTCGATCTGCTCGTGCTTGATATAAACGGCGGCGAGCTTAGCGGCCGTCGCAGGATCGAGTTTCAATTCGGCAATCTGTCCGAGAATGGAAGTTTTATCAGAGTCCCACTTCGAGGCCATCGTCACCGGGACGAACCCAACGGAGCAGGCGCGAAGAAACTTATCGCGATACATCGCAAAGGCCCAGTCGGCCAAAGTTTGCCCGCCATCGGTGAGCGCGAACTGAACATCTTCGACAAGCTCGCCACCGATAACCTCCCAAGCGACGACCTGACCAAGGATATTCCGGATGTCAGAATAATTGTGGCTGTTAACGAATGGGCCGTTCCTTTCAAAATAGGTGAACATCCAGCCATTCGCCCGCACGATTTCGTTATAGCAATCGAGCGTCTCATCGCTCGCGGTGAAGCGCATGATTCCCTTTTTTGCATCGAGCACTTTGGGTTCGACGGTGATCTCCCGGCGCACAGGTGCCGTGAGGTTGTGCTTTGCGAGAAGAGATTGGAGATTTGGATTCATGGTTAAAATTAAGCGGGTGCGCCGACTGCGATCTGGATGCAGTGGCAATTGATCACGTTCTCCGGTGAGCCGCTGGCGTCGCCGGGATATTGGAGCTCCTCGCCGTCGACGATGAACGGATCGTCGAGCGGAATGCCCGCGTCTGCTGCGTAGGTGAGCCCGGCTTCCTGGTGCGCGAGGCGCACGTTGTCGTTGCCGCTCGTGAGCCATGCCTTGTACTCGACGCCCGCGTCTTCCATCGCGGCGTTGCGGCCGTAGCCGAACGCGGCACTGGTCTCCGTTTGCGCGATCACCTGGCTTCGACCTTTGTCGATCGCGTTGAATTCAGCGCGGACGCGCGACGCGAGATCGTCCTTCGATTCACCGGCGTCGATACCCTCCTGCATTGTTTTCTGGATGCGGGAGAAAACGTCGTCCGGAACACCGCTGAGCTTGTTGGTCCGGCCGGAAATGAAATCAAGCACGTCGCCAGGGGCGAAGGTAAAGGGATCGTTCTTCTTGCCGAGCTCGCTCATCACCTGCTGGCCAGCGGCATCGAGCGCTAGCTTGTGCTGCTTGCGCATGCCCGCCTGGAAATCGGCCGCAAAGTCCGCGAGATCGAACATCAGGTCGGCGGCAGCTGTGCGATGCACCGGATTCGGTCCGTCCTGGGTGAACAGTTGGACACCCTTGGAAATATATTTCGACTCGATGTTTCGCAGCGTCTCCGTGCGGGCCTTCATCAGTGACCGCGAGAAGCGGGAGGCAAAGCCCTTCACCTGCTCACGGCGCACGGCCATGTGCTGCTTCCAGAGCGCGATCTCTTTCGGATCACGGTCGGCCTTCTGCTCGACGTAGTCGCTCTGGAGAATATCGAGGAGGCCGGCCCCGCACTGGCAGGCCGCCAATGGATCGCGAGTCTTCACCGTTGCGACTGGCAACGGTGTCACGTTCTTCTCCACGCGGGTGCACATGCGCTGCCGGAGCAGCACCAGGGCGCGCAAAGCTTTCACCTGATCGTTGTCGGCGACTGGCGTCGAATCCTCCACAAGCGCGGGATCTTCTTCCGGTGCGGCACCGCTATCCACTTCCGACACGGAGAATGGCAGGTAGCGTTTATCCCAGCCGGGGAACTCCGCCGCGCCAAGACTGAGATAATCGTTGATGTCCTCCCAGGACCAGCCGGCAGTCCACAGTTTGACACCGGTATCAATCCGCGCATTCCGCACTTCCTGCATGACCGGGTGTTCATCCCAGTCGTGCTCGGCGGTGAGCGTCTTGCCCGATTGCATCGACGCGAGCTTCGCGTAGGAGCCGCACAACGTGCGGGACGTGGGCAGGCTGGTCCCTGTGATCAGCTGATAGCGGTCGCTATCCTTTCCGATCGAATAGCTCTGTTTCACTGTGCCCATCGACGGCGGCACGCCGTAGGTGAGAAAGATTTCCGCGCCCGACATGCCCGTCGTCGCGACGAGATCGGCACCGGCAGCCTGCTCCGTGGGCCGGTCGACGGTGATGTCACCGGTCAGGAACAAGTCCTTCGGCTGACCCATGCGCAGGGCGAGTCGCTTGGCGCGGAGATCGGCGACGATCTGCGCCCGCTGGTCATCACTGGCGACGCCGTTCTTGCCGATTACGATGAAGCCCTGGTCGCCATTATTCCGCATCAGCTCGCGGATATAATTCCCGGTGAGGAAGACGCCCTCGATGGCGACGCGCGCCACCGTCGCGCAGCCGAGGCCGCGCCAGTCGTCGAAAGGATTCGGCTCCTTGTGGTGGATCACCTGCTCCGGGACGAACACGTGACGCCGGCCCCCGGCGTCGATCCACTCGTAACCCTGGAGCTCGCCCCCTTGGACGATCAGCCGCATGCGATCCGGCCGGGCGATGATGAAAGGCGTGGCCTTGGCACCCAGGGGACGACCACCCGACGTGACCCACGAGTCATCCAGGAGAAGGAAGTACTCGCCCTCGTTTTTCAGCCACATCGTCAGAATACGGTCAACCAGGTCCCGGTTGATCCGTTTCCGGTCCGTTCCCAGCGCCGGGGCAGTCCACCATGCATCCAGCTGGGCGTCGCCGTAGGCTTCCTCGCCCTGGTAGAAATCCAAATCCAAGCCGGCAAACTCGCCCGAGATCATGTTGACGGCCGCGAACACCATCGGGGATTGGCCGTAGGCGGAGACGAGACGGGTGGCGGCCGGCCGGTCGGTGACATCATCGCCCCGCATGAAGGCGGCGGTGTAGGCCGCCAGGGACCGGGCAACCACGGAATCCCAGGCTTTCGCGAAGGCCGGAGGCATGAAATCGCGGAGGGTCATGGCCGAATACCCCCGATGCGATGGTTTCGGCCCGATTTAACGGCGCGCGGGATGGTGTTGCAGAGGTGTTGCATCCGAACGCAGACGCGTCGGGATGGGGGGGGCTGTGGGTTTATACCCCCCAACGCGTCTAATGCGAAATCTGAGGCCGTAGTGGTCATGCTAAACTGGAGGTAAAGCCGCCGGCTTGGGCTTTGGCGGCATGCCGGGCCAGCGCCTTCGCCCAGAAAAGATCGGCGTGGCCAGACTCGTTGGCTTCGGCGGTGAAGCGGATATTGTTGGCGGCCGTGGTTTCCTTGCGGATCGCCCGGAAGTGGCTGACGACTTCCGGCAAATCCGGAATGCGGGTGGAGCGGTCCTCCAGGGCGGCGCGCACAGGATAAGCCAGCTCTTCCTTGACGGCGGCGGTGAAGGTGACGGCCTCGATTTTGTACTTCCCGAACTTCTCCTGGGCGCGTTCGGCGAACTGCATGCCGAGGCCGGTATTGTCGATGCAGCAGCGGCGGAGGTTCGGCAGACCGAGGAAGGGATAAACGTCCGCCTCCATGGCGGAGAAAGTGCGGTTCTGGAAAATCAGCAGCTTCCGGCAAAATGCCACGCCCCCGACGAGACGATCGAGCCAAAGAACGAAGCGGTCTTTCTTCCGGCCGACATCGATCCCGCCGTAGAGCGGATCGGTACTGGCGGCGAGTTCCTCCAGCGTTTGCTCCCAGGATTCCCCAGCTGGATATTTGCAGCCGTCGATCATCTCGTAGGAGATGAAGGCGGATGCATCGTCGGTGGGGACGCACATGAACTCCTGCTGAAATGTTTCCTCGTCGGCGCAGCCGCTCCGGACCCAATCGAAATAGGCCGCCTCATCCATGCGCTGGCGCTCATCCTCGGCCGGCAGTTTCTTCTGGAGCTTGTAGAGCAGGCCGCAATCCAGCGCGTCCTGGAGCGTCGCCCGGTGCAGTGAAATCCCTTTCGGGTTTCCCTTGTGCCGCACCTCAATCACGAGCTGGTTGAAGAAGTGCGCCGTGCCGCGATGGGTACTGAAGAAAGTAATGTCGCCACCCCACGTGATGCCAGGAAACGCGATCGACC
>JBEHXD010000125.1:0-11340 GCA_048498875.1 Verrucomicrobiota bacterium | reverse complement strand
TGGCCGTTCAGATCGTCAGTTTTGTCTCCGGACATGCCAGCCTGGAGGGCACCGAAGTTGAACCCTCGTTGCTCAATCTCGTCTGTCGCGAACTCAACAACCAGCGCCGGGCCCAGGGCGAAGCGGTGATCAGCGCCCACCTCCTGGCCGGAACGCGCGACACCATTCTGCGGGAATTTTATGAACGCACGATGGCGGATCAACCGGCCGCGGTGCGGCATTTCGTCGAGAACGAATTGCTGACCGATTCGGGTTACCGCGAAAATGTCGCGCTGGAACGTGCCCGCAAATACCTGGTCGACGCCGGACAGAACCCGGCGGCGATCGACGTCCTCGTTAACCGTCGCCTGCTGCGCATTGAGGAGCGCCTCGATGTGCGCCGGGTCGAACTCACGCACGACGTGCTTTGCAGCGTGGTCAAGGCCAGCCGGGATTTGCGGCACCAGAGTGAGGCGTTGGAAAAAACGAAGCGGCTGCTCGATGAACAGCAGGCCCGGGAAAAGAGCACGCGCCAGGCGCTCAACCGCGCCCGAAAAGTGGCGGCGGTGTGTGCGGTGTTGATGCTGATTGCGGCAGCCAACGCGATTTTTGGCGTGATCAATCTCCGGCGTGCCCGTGCGGCCGAGGCATTGGCGGAACGCGCCCGCGGCGAGGCGGAAAAGCTCGTGGGTTTTCTGATTGAGGATTTCTACACGGAGTTGGAGCCCACCGGCCGGCTCGAGACGATGGGCAAGCTCGCGCACATGTCGGTCGCCTACTACGACGGCCTGCCCCCCGAATTGCTCAACTCGGGCACGCAGGTCTATCGCGGCCTGGCCTTGATGAGAGAGGGCACCGTGATGCAGGCCCGCGGGGACAGCGTGGGCGCGGCCAAGGATATTGGCGATGCGCAGGCGTTGTTCGAAAAGCTTCGCGCTGGCGGTGATCAGAGCGAGGGTCCCGCCATCGGTCTGGCCCTGGCATTTTTGGCGAAAGGTTCCGCCGGCGGGCAGCGCTCGGCGGAGTTGTTCCAGCAGGCGGCGGACTTGGTCCGACCCCGGGCGGAAAAGAGCGGAAGTTCGCGCCGCGTGAAACGCGTTTATGCCGACGTGCTCAATCTCCTCAGCACCACCCAGCCAAAGGAAACGGCGATCGCCACCTGCGAGGAAGCGCGGAAAATTCTGGTGGATCTCGGCGCCCTTGACCTGACTGACTTGGGAGCGACATCCGCTTACGGGGACACCACCGATTCGGAGGCGCGTCACGCGCTGGCGTTGGGACGGTTGGATGACGCGGAGCGGTTGCAACGCGAAGTACTCGGCTTGGCCGAGAAGGTTCTGGCCAAGCGACCGGGTGATCTCCGGGCGATGGCCAACCGGAGTGCGGCGCCGGAGCTGCTGGCCCAGATCGCCGTGCGACGCGCCGATTATGCGGGCGCGCTGGTGTTTGCCGCCAAGGCGGATCAGGCGGCGGCGGACTATGTCCGGTTTAATCCCGTCGACGTGATTGGCTGGCAGCTGACCATTCGGGCGCGGCAGCAGACGGTCGGCTGCCTGCTCGCCCAAGGCAAAGTAAACGATGCCCTCACGCAGGCCAGAGCCGCCGTGGCGTTGGAGCAGGACTCGGGGAACGTCGTCGCGATCTCCGATGGCTTGCTCAATTTGTGGACGATAATTGCCGTGGCCGAAGCCCAGCTGGGTCATCGGCCCGCCGCTGACGACGCCATCAAGGAACGCCGCCGGGTGTCGCAACTTTCGGTCGCCCCGGGGGCTGGAGAGAGCCGGACAAAACTTCTGCCGGAGCGACAGGTGATCGCCGAAAGTGCGCTCGGAATCGTGTTCGGTGAATTTGAAACAGCCTATACGGAGGCGATGGCGTCGGCCGCACGTGTCCAAAAAATTCCCGCGCCGGACGACGCGAATGCGCTCGCTCGCAGCAATGTTTACAATGAAGCGACCGCGGTTGCGACGGTCGCGGCACTGCGGCTGGAGCGCGGGCCGGAAGCGGAGGCGGGCGCCCGTATTCTGCTCGACGAGCCGGTAAAGGACGCCTCTCCCGATCGTCTCGCATATTCCACCGCATGGAAAAAAGTCCTTTTGGCGCATGCCTTGGGCTTGCAAGGCCGGCGCGCGGACGGGCAGCCCTCGCTCGATGCCGCCCTCGCGTACTATCGGGAGCAACAATCAAAAATGATCACCGGGGTGGGTTTCCTGCAACGGGTTGCCCGGGCGATCTCGGGCTCCGGCGCCCAGGCGGCGAACAAGGCGACCGCCAGTGTCGAGTTTTCCTACCGCTACGCCTACGCCGCCTACGTACAGGGAGTGTTTCAAGCCGACGACAGCGCGGGGCGCTCAGCCCGGCGCGATGCCCTGGAGGAAGCGGTCAAAGCCCTGCAGGGAATTCCTGAGGAATCGAAACAGCTGCACGATTGGAAGGAGTTGAACGACTTGATCTTCAAGGCGCGTGCGCGACCTGCGAAATAGGACGAGGCGTGACGTGAAATGCTTCCACGATAGCGGGGAAATTTGCTTCTCCGGCTACGGGTGACAGTGCTTTCGGGCAGGCTTTCAATCGTTTAAGGCATTTCACCGGGCCCGTCCGGTTTCGCATCCACGGGCATCTTGCGGCTTGAGGCGTCCGGCCTTGCCGGGTAGGAAGGTAATCAACCGATGCGAGCTTGGCCCAGCCAGTTCCTGCGAGGTTTAAAATCCGACGACGCGCAAACGCTGCAGGTCCGGCTCTATCGGATGTTTTGCCTCACGGCCGCGGCGCTCTGCCTGGTCGTGATTTTGCCGGTGAATTTGATCCAGGAGCTTCCGCTCGGGGTGCATCTCGCAAACTTCTTTTTGGGCGTGGCCGCGGCCTGGTGCTACCGGGTCTCGTTGCAGGGCCGGCATTACTTCATGGGCTTTTTCGCGTTCATGCTCGTGCTCGTGAACCCGATTTGGTTTCTGAATGCGGGTGCGAACGGCAGCGTGGCGTATTATTTTTTTCCGCTGCTGGTCTATCCGCTGGCGATCTTTCGTGATAAAACCCGGTGGCTCGTGGCGGTGTTTGTCGTGCTGAATCTTTGCGGACTGCTGTTGGTCAGTCGTTATTTTCCGGTGGCGATCACCCCGTTTCGCGGACCGGGTGATCGATTCATCGATCTGATCGCCGGGGTGTGCTGCAGCATGCTTTGCCTCGGTGCCCTGATCTCGTTGATCGTCTCGGCGCATGAACGCGAGCAGCAGCGCATCTCGCGTTTTGCCGACGAGGTTGCGGCGGGTGAGGAGAAATACCGCGAAATTTTCAACAGCACCGGCGAGGCGCTGTTCGTGTACGAGGAGGATGGCACGCTGATCGACGTGAACAACAGCATGTGCGTCATGTTCGGCTGTTCCCGCGAGGACGCGTTTCATGAACCCATGGAAACCCGCATCCTCGGGGTGAGCCCTTATTCTCAAAAAGAAGCGCGGCAAAAGATGAAACTGGCCCTGGAACAGGGCATGCAAATTTTCCAATGGCGCAGCCGTCGTAGAAATGGCGAGCTGTTCTGGTCGGAAGTCGAGTTGCACGCGGCGCTGATTGGCGGACGACAGCGTTTGATCGCCGCCGTCCGTGACATCGAGCTTCGGGTTCAGGCCGAGGACGCCCAGCGCGTGCAGGAGGAGCGTTTGCGCCTCGCGATGGCGGCGTCGGACCAGGGCTGGTTCGATTTAAACGTCATCACCGGCGAAGGCACGGCGAGTGGCGAATATGCCCGGATCATTGGATTGGAACCGCGGGAATTCAAGGTGACCAGCGGGGCCTGGCTCGAAGGAATTCATCCGGAGGACCAGCTTCTGGTGAAGCGGGAATTCCAGGAGTGCATCGCGCAAGGCGACACACGCACGATGGAGTACCGGCGCAAAATGCCCAACGGCGAATGGAAGTGGATCCGGTCGACCGGAAAGATCGTGGAACGGGATGAGACCGGACGTCCCCTGCGCATGGCCGGCACGCACGCGGACATCACGTCGCGAAAAAAAATGGAGGCCCAGCTGCTGCACAGCCAGCGCATGGAATCCGTCGGCACCCTCGCCGGCGGCGTCGCGCATGACTTGAATAATATTCTCACGCCGATGCTGATGGCGGGGACGGTACTCAAGGAAAAACTCACCGATCCCGTGGATCATGCCCTGATGGTGCAAATGGAGTCGGGAGCGAAACGTGGCGCGGCCATCGTGCGGCAGCTGCTGGCATTCAGCCGTGACCTGCCGCAAACCCGGGTATCGGTGGACGTCGTCCGGCAGATTCAGGAAATGATGGAAATCATGCGCGGCACCTTCCCGCGCGAAATCAAACTGCAATCGCAACTGCCCGAAGGTCTCTGGCCCGTCACGGCTGATCCCATTCAATTACACCAGGTGATCATGAACCTCTGCATCAATGCGCGGGATGCGATGCCGGATGGGGGTGTGCTGACTTTGGCGGCGATAAATATCGATATCTCGGACGCAACGGCCCTGGTGGACACGGCGCAGAAAAGAAGCCGTTCGGTACGAATCACGGTTTCCGACACGGGCCATGGCATTCCCCCCGAAAACCTCGGCCGGATTTTCGATCCGTTCTTTACCACCAAGGGTGTGGGCAAAGGCACCGGTCTGGGCCTTTCCACGGTTCACGGCATAATCAAAAGTCATGGTGGAGTCATTGCGGTCGCGAGTGAGCTGAATGTCGGAACAAGTTTTTACGCCACTTTGCCGGCAAGTGCGACCGCACCGTTGCCACCCTCTGCTCCGGTGGAAATTTCGCGCAATGAGCCCAGGAAGCAGTTGATTCTGTTGATCGATGACGAACCGATGGTTCTTTCGGTGACGACCCGCATTCTCGAGAGAAACGGTTATGAAGTGGCCGCCGCGTCCGGCGGCGCCGAGGCACTCAAACGCATCGAGGAAATCTCCGATCGGGTGAATCTGGTCATCACCGACATGATGATGCCCGACATGGACGGCCAGACCCTGGTCCCAATGTTGCTCAAGGGACGTCCCGGGTTGCGCATCATCGGGGTGTCGGGCCTGGATTTTGATTTGCGCAAGGAGGAGATGCGGGCCGTCGGATTCGCCGAGATTCTCCGCAAGCCTTACGACGTGGGCACGATCATCACCACCGTCCGGCAGCAACTCGCGTTGTCGGACGCGCGGAGTTGATTCGCCCCCAGGCGAGCACGCGGTGGCTTGACGTCATCGGGCTCATTCCATTGGGGTGTGCAGCAGGATTCGCATGGCCCGAAAAAAATCCAAGTCCACCGGAATGCCGCGTGCGTTACTTCGCACCAAGGCATTTGTCATCGCGAATCTCCTGCTTTGGGGCGTGATTGGCGGCTGGTATCTGTTTCAGCCGCCGGTTCGACAGCAGGAAGTGTCACGACTGGTGGGAAATTTTTTCGATTCGCACAAGCAGATCACGGCTTTCGAGGTGGGCTGGGATATCTGGCAGCTGTATTACAGCGAAGATTTCGTGCCCGTTGCGCCGGCGGGGGATCACACGGTGGTTTATGGCGGGTTTCCGAAATCGTCGTCTGCTTCGGGCAGTGCCGTGCGAATTCTGACCAATACCGGCTATCTCGTCGGGTACAGCGACACGCTCGGCGATCCCTTGTGGGCGGCTTATCATATGCGTGACGGGGACGTGCAGGAACCGCCGCCCCGTCCGGACGAATTTCAAGTGGACAACCGCACGGCGGCGCGCATCGAGAGCGAAATCTACAATCGCAGTGGTTACGATCGCGGGCACATGGCACCGAACTACGCGATCGCCACGCACTATGGCCGCGAAGCGCAGGAGGAAACATTCAGGATGTCCAACGTGTGCCCGCAAAAACACGGACTGAACGCCGGGCTTTGGAAGGAACTTGAACAGAAAATTGCCACGAATTATCCGGGACGTTTCGGCGAAGTGTGGGTGCTGGCCGGACCGATTTTCAGCAATCACCCGGTGAAATTGAAACGGCGGGTCGCGATTCCCGATGCGTTTTATATGATCATTGTCGATGAGAACGACGGGCGCGTGCGGGCCGAATCGTTTATTTTCCCGCAGGATCCCGTGAGCAACCGGTTGGACGGGTACCTGACGACGATTGCGGAAATCGAACGCCGAACGGGCTTGGATTTCTTCAACGAATTACCGGCGTACGCGCAAACTGCGCTGGAGTCCCGCCCCGTGGCCAAAGTTTGGTGAGCAACTCCGAAGCGGACGGGGCGATCTTCCGATCTGTCCGACCGGCCTCCCACCGTTTGTGTTACGGACGTGTGACATCTCGCTGTTGTGAAGCGGATTGAGGGGTTCGCTCTTGCTTTTCAAAAACCCGCCTCATGTAAGTTTTCCCATGAATATTTTCCGCAACGTGCCGGACGCCAAAGTGTTTGCAGCGGGTGCTGAGATCTGCCGACAGGATCAGCCAGGTGATGCGATGTTTGCCATTGTCGACGGCGAGGTGGAAATTTTTCGCGGTGAAAAGCTCCTCGGCACGGTCGGCCCGGGGGAATTTTTTGGTGAGATGTCGCTGCTGGACAAAACTCCACGCGCGGCGACCGCGCGGGCGAAGACGGAATGCCGGATCGCTTCGATCGACGAGCGGCGCTTTATTTTCCTCGTGCAGGAGACGCCTTATTTTGCCTTGGAAATGATGCGTACAATCAGCAATCGGCTGCGCGAACGACTGCAGGAGAAGTGGTAGGATCTTTGTCTGGCTTTTGAGGCGGCTAATTCGGTTTTTTGGGAAAAATTTCGGCTCGACGTCGATGGTCGTAAATCCGACCAATAGCAGTCGATTGTCGCATGAGATCACCTCCTGAGCCGGATCCCTCAAAAGTTGTCGCAGACAATGGTGCGCCAGAAGCGAATGAGGTTGGTTCTTCGACCGGAATCTCGATGGCCCGACTGGCGGACCAGATGGCGGAAATAATCTGTGCTAACGGGGAAACCAAGCTCCTCGAAGACGAAAACAGGGAGAAACAACGCCGGGCTGCGGCCGCCACGTTGAAGGTTTTGTCGCAACTTGGCTATACGGTGGCGCATCCGGAGCGGGAGCGGGCTGAGCAGAATGCCGCCGTCAAGGCGGGTCTCGAAGAACTGAAACAAAACCGGAAGGATGCCCGGGCGCTTCTGCAGCTTTGGAAAAACCGGCCGAGGCATCTGTGGCCCAAAGCCATTACCTTCTATGCCGCGGCGGCCGAATATTTTTGTCAGCATGGGGAAGCGTTTGCTGCCGTCGACGTGTGCCAGGAAGGGCTGCGATTTTATCCGGGAGATCCCCGCTTGATTCAGTTGAAGGCATGGGCTTTGGCCCAGAGTGGTGCGACAGACCGGGCCCAGGAGCTAT
Organism: Verrucomicrobiota bacterium; assembly: GCA_048498875.1. Taxonomy (GTDB): domain Bacteria; phylum Verrucomicrobiota; class Verrucomicrobiia; order Opitutales; family Opitutaceae; genus Lacunisphaera. The sequence goes on along the minus strand of JBEHXD010000125.1, from coordinate 4,016 downwards.
TGGCTGACCTCGGCCGGCGCTCGAACGGCGGCACGGAAACCTGGGGTCTGTTGGCCCGCACCTGCAAGGACATGGCGGCCGCGGAATCGGATCCGGTTAAGAAGCGCGAACGGCTGGCGAGCGCCTTGCAGTATTACGAGAAAAGCTACGAATTTTCGATTTCGACCGGACAGGCTGATTATTATCCCGCGATCAATTGCGCGGCGCTGCATGTTCGATTAGGCCAGGAGGAAAAAGCCCGCGAATGGGCGGAACGCGCCCGGCAGTTGGCCGCAAACGAAACGCCCCGCGGTTTGTGGGCGGAGGCCACGCTGGCTGAGGCGGCGCTTATTCTTGGTCGGACCACTGATGCGCTGGAGCATTACCGTGCGTTTGCCCGGGAGTGTGGCTCGCAGCGCGCGGTCATTGCCAGCGCCCGGCGTCAGGTGGTGCAGATTTTTGGATCGGAGCAATTGTCCCGCCAGTTTCTCGCGGACTGCCTGCCGTTGCCGCCGGTGTATGCCCTGGCTTCGGAAGCCCGGGCGCCGGTGCAAAAACCGGCGGTGGCGATTTTATGTCCTTGGACGGCCAATGACGCCGCCATGGTGAATGAACTGCTCGGACAAAACGCCGAGGTTCATCTGGTTTTTCCTTTTCCACTGGAAAATTACGGTCCGGCCAATTTGCGGATCAGTGCCGAGCAGGTGAGTGTCTGGAAGAAGCAGGCGGCGAGCATCACTCTGGCCCATCCTCTGGGTTCGGAGCTGACGGAGGAACTCGCCAGCTTTTGCGCCTTTCTCCAAATTGGACGGGCCCGGCGTCTGGCGGAGACGTGGTCGACCGATTTGTCCTTTCCACGCCCCGTGGAATTATCCGGGGCAGGGGAAGGATTGAGGGCTTACCAATCAACCTTGCTGGCGTTGCATGAGGGGCGGGCCAGCGCCGCGGGGACTTTTTCGCCGCTGTCCATGGCCTTTGCCGACGTCGTGGGCTACGGTCAGTTGAATGAACCGCAGGTCGCCTATTTTCAGCAAACGATTTTGCCCCAGGTGGCGGCATTTTTCCGCAAGATGGATTGTCGTCCCATGTTCGTCCAGACGTGGGGCGATGCGTTTTATCTCGGGTTTGGCAGCGTGCGGGAGGGCGGATTGGCGGCCCTGGCGTTGCGGCGTTTTTTTTCCCAGGTGCCGTGGTGTGAACTCGGTTTCGAGAAGCCCCTCAAGCTGCGACTCGCCCTGCACAGTGGACCGGTCATCACCGCCACCGATCCGTTCAACGGAAATATTTATTTCACCGGAACCGTGGTCAGTCGGGCGGCACGTATTGAGCCGCTCACGGACGAAGACCAGATCTTCTGCAGCGATGCGTTCTCCGCGGTCGCGTCGGCGCTGAGGTTGCGCGACATTACGCTGACCTTCGCCGGCACCTATCTGCTCCCGAAAAATGCCGGGGAAGAACCCCTGTTCCGTCTTGCTCCCGCGGTGGGCGGCCTCTGACGCGCGGGGATGTGTGGCAGTTGGGTTTTGCGTCCCGCAAATTTGCGGTTCGGCGCAATAAAATAAATTTTCCGGCGGGCAGTTTCGCTATTGCCCGGAGCCGTTGAAACAGTGGCATCAGACCTTTCTTTTCATGGATCTCCCCAATCCCGATCATGTGCTCCGCCTCGCGCAGGAGCTCAATCTCAAGGTTCATCAAGTGGCGTCGACGGCGCAGCTTCTCGCCGAGGGCGCGACAGTCCCGTTTATTTCACGCTACCGCAAGGAAGCCACGGGATTGCTCGATGAGGTTCAGGTGACGGCCATTCGCGACCGACTGGAACAGATGCGCGCCGTGGATGACCGTCGCGCGGCCATCACGGCCTCACTCAAGGAGCGCAATTTGCTGAATCCGATTCTGGAGAAGTCCCTCGCGTCGGCGGAGACGCTCACTGCCTTGGAGGATCTCTACGCGCCGTTCCGGCCGAAGAAGCGGACGCGAGCCACCATCGCCCGCGAAAAAGGCCTGGAGCCGCTGGCCGATTTGCTTTTTGCCCAGGACGCGGCGACCGACCCGCTGGCGCAGGCCCAGGCATTGGTCGGTCATGTCTACACGCCGGACGACGGCAAAAATACGCCTCAGAAAATTGCGACCGCTGAAGAAGCCCTCGCTGGCGCCCGCGATATCATTGCCGAACGCATCGCTGACGATAAGGATGCCCGTGCGCGTCTCCGCCAGGTGTATCAACGCACGGCCGTGGTGTCGTCCAAAGTGCTGACGGGCAAGGAAGCGGAGGCGGCGAAATTCAAGGACTACTTCGACTGGACTGAACCGCTCGCGAAAGTTCCGAGTCACCGGCTGCTGGCAATGCGTCGCGGTGAGCAGGAGACGATGTTGATGATGCGGGTCACGTTGCCGGATGAGCTGGCCGGGCAGGCGGAAGTCGAACCGGTTTTCGTGCGCGCGAAAAATCCCGCGGGCGAGCAGGTTCGTCTCGCGGTGGCCGATGCGGTGAAGCGGCTGCTGAGCCCGGCGATGGAAACGGAAATGCGACTGGAATCGAAAAAACGCGCCGATGAAACCGCGATCAAGGTTTTCGCGGACAACCTCCGCGAGCTGCTTTTTGCCGCGCCCCTCGGGCAAAAGGCCGTGATGGCGATCGATCCCGGGTTTCGCACCGGCTGCAAAGTCGTGCTGCTCGACCGGCAGGGAAAACTCCTGCATAATGATGTCGTCTATCCGGATCGTCATGCGGTCGAGGCGAAGGAAAAGCTCGAGGGGTTCGTGAAGTTTTTCCAAGTGGAAGCCATTGCCATCGGTAACGGTACGGGCGGCCGCGAGACCGAATCCTTTGTCCGCGGCCTGGGTTTGCCCGCGTCGATTCCCGTGGTGATGGTCAACGAATCCGGCGCCTCGATTTATTCCGCGAGCGAAGTGGCGCGGGAGGAATTTCCGACGCACGATCTCACGGTGCGCGGCGCGGTATCGATTGGCCGCCGCCTGATGGATCCACTCGCCGAGTTGGTGAAACTCGATCCCAAGTCCATCGGCGTGGGCCAATACCAACACGATGTCGACCAGTCGGCGCTGAAGCGCTCGCTCGACGACACCGTGGTGAGCACGGTGAATGGAGTCGGTGTGGAGGTGAACACGGCGTCGAAGCAGCTGTTGAGCTATGTTTCCGGACTGAATGCGGCGATCGCCGGCAATATCGTCGCACGTCGCGATGAGAAAGGACCGTTCAAGACGCGCGCGGAATTGCAGGAGGTTTCCCGCCTCGGGCCCAAAGCGTTCGAGCAGGCGGCCGGCTTTCTGCGCATTCATGGCGCAGCCAATCCACTGGATGGCAGCGCGGTTCATCCGGAGCGTTACCCGGTGGTGGAAAAAATGGCCGTCGATCTCGGCGTCACCGTCGCGGATTTGATGCGCGAAGGAAAATTGCGCGCCAAAATCAAGCTGGAGAATTACGCCACGGAAACGGTGGGCCTGCCGACCTTGACCGACATTCTGGCGGAATTGGCGAAACCCGGTCGCGATCCACGCGAAAAATTCGAGGCCTTCAGTTTTGCGGAAGGTGTGAGCAAACCTGAGCAACTAAAGCCGGGGATGAAACTTCCCGGCATCGTGACCAACGTCACCGCGTTTGGCGCTTTCGTGGATGTGGGTGTTCATCAGGACGGCCTCGTCCATGTGAGCCAGCTTGCTGACACATTCGTCAAGGAAGCGGCATCGGTGGTAAAGCCCGGCCAGAAAGTCATGGTGACCGTGACTGAGGTGGATCTTCCTCGCAATCGCATCGCGCTCTCGATGCGCAGCAAACCCGAGATTGGCGCCCGCCCCGCGTCCGGTCCCGCAGGAAAACCTGCGACGGGTCCCGGGCAGGTGCGATCCAACAACAGTTTCGGCGCCAAACCCGCCGCGCCACGAGCGCCGCAGTCGCTCAACGACGACTGGTTCACTGCAGCGCTTTTTCAATCGCTGCGCGCTCGATACGCTTGTCGGACCGCCCGAATAAGAACAATGCACCAGAAATTCCGGCCGTTATTACAGCAATCGCTCTG
>JBEHXD010000124.1:0-11353 GCA_048498875.1 Verrucomicrobiota bacterium | reverse complement strand
GGGCCCTCGGGTCCGCTTTTTTTTTCCATTAATCCAAACATACCATGAGCAGCGAAATCCTGTCCGTTCTCGAATACATGGAGAAGGAGAAAGGCATCCCACGTGCCGATATGATCTCCGCCATCGTAAACGCGATCAAAACCGCCGCGTTGAAAGGCGTCAATTCCGGCCAGGATTTGAAAATCGAAATCAGCCCGAAGAATGGCCAGATGAAAGCGTGGTCGATTCTCAAGGTGGTGGATTCAGTTGCCGACCCGAAGACGCAGATTCACGTGGAGAAAGCCCAGGCTTTCAAGTCGGGCGCGGTGGTGGGTGATATGCTCGAAAAGGAGATCGATCCTTCGTATTTGGGTCGCATCGCAGCGCAAACGGCGCGCCAGGCGATCATGCAAAAACTCCGCCAGTTCGAGAAGGAACGCATCTACGACGACTTCAAGGACTCCGTCGGTGACATCGTCAGCGGCACCGTTCGCCGCCGCGAGCGCAACGATCTCTTCATCGATTTGGGCAAGGCCGAGGCGGTCATGCCGGGCAAGGAGCAGGTTCCCGGCGAAGAGTATGCGCCCGGCGAACGCATTCGCTGCATTTTGCTGGAAATTGAAAACAGCAGCCGCGGTCCCGAGATCATTCTCAGTCGCGCCAGCCCGAAGTTTGTCCGCCGGCTCTTTGAGCTCGAAGTCACCGAAATCGCCGATGGCACGGTCAAGATTGAATCGTTTGCCCGCGAGCCGGGCTACCGCACGAAGATTGCCGTCACGAGCACCGATCCGAAGGTCGATCCCGTGGGCGCCTGCGTGGGTGCACGCGGTGCACGCGTGAAGAGCATTGTGCGCGAACTCGGCGGCGAAAAAATCGACATCATTCCGTATCACGCCGACACGAAGGAGATGCTGATCGAGGCGCTCAAGCCGGCGGTGCCGCGCGAAATCATTCTCGATGAGAAGAGCAAACGCGTGCTCGTTCGCGTGGTGAACGATGACCTCGCGGTGGCGATCGGTCGCAAGGGCCAGAATGCCCGTCTCACTTCGCGCTTGGTGGGCTGGCGCCTCGACATCGAGGAGTTCCGCACCGTCGCCGCCGATCCGCGCGCCCAGGCGATCAGTCTGCTGGTTTCGACTTTTGGTTTCGAGCACAAGATCGCCGAACGGCTCGTTGCCCAGGGCATCAATTCCCCCGCCGCCTTCGAGGGTGTCGAGGCTGCCGATCTGGCGGACTCGGGTTTCACCGCCGAAGAGGCGCAAGGTATCATCGCCAAGGTTTCCGGTTCCTAATTCCGAATCATCATCTGACATCATCCCTGCTTACTGAATGAGTTCCCGCATCCACGAGATAGCCAAGCAATACAACGTTGAGCCCAAAGACATGCTGAGCTGGCTCAAGGAGCAGGGCTATGTGTCGGCGGACACCAAATCAGTTTCGAGCACGGTCAGTAAGATCTACTACGACGAGATCGAGAAGCACTACGGGGCGAAAAAAGCCGCGGTTGCCGTTGAGGTCGCGCCGCCACCACCGCCTGCTCCCGCTGCCGAGCCCGAGCCGGCCAAGGTCAAACTCCCGGCCGGGGTTTTCGTGAAATCGGCTGACGACGTCGTCCGGGAAAAAGAAGAGTTGGTCAAAGCCGCCGCCGCTGCCCGCGCCGCGCTGAATCCACCGCCCGTGGCAGTCGCACCTGCTCCGGTGGCCGCACCGAAATTTCCCTCGGCTCCCTCGTTCAAGGCGCCGCCGCCACCGCCGGCCTTTGCCCCGCGGTCACCCGCCGTGCCACCGCCGATCGTTCGTCCCGCGGTTTCTTCGCCCCCTCCGGTTTCAGCGCCGCCCGTTGCCGTCGTCAAGACCGCTCCGTTGCCGCCGCCACCCCAGGTGAAGTCGCCCGTGGCGCCGCCGCCGGTTCCGCCGGCGACGCGTGCGCCGTTTGCTTCGCCATCGCCGCTGGGCAAAACCGCCCCGGCCGTCCCCGCCGCCACGCCACCGCCTTCGGCCATCACGGTCACGCAGGAAGGGGACATTAAGATCATTCATCTGAAGCCGCCGATCATTGTGCGCGAGTTTGCCGGCGCGCTCGGCCTCAAGCCGTTCAAGCTGATCTCCGAGCTGATGGAGATGAGCATTTTTGCGTCGATGAACCAGTCCATCGACGAGGCCGTCGCCACGAAGGTGGCCGAGAAACACGGCTTCATGCTTGATATCAAGCATCGCGGCGAAACGCAGGCGCCCGTAATCACGCCGGAGAAGGCGAAGATTTCCAAGGAAGAGAAAGCCCGCGAGGAAGACCTCAAGAATCTCGCTCCGCGTGCCCCGATCGTTTGTATTCTCGGTCACGTCGACCACGGAAAAACCTCCCTGCTCGACGCCATCCGCAAAGCCAACGTGGCGGCCGGGGAAGCCGGTGGCATCACGCAGCACATTGGTGCCTACCAGATCGAGCACAACGGCCGCAAAATCACCTTCCTCGATACTCCCGGTCACGCGGCCTTCACGAAGATGCGCGCCCGGGGTGCGTCCGTCACGGACATTGCCGTGCTCGTGGTGGCGGCCGATGACGGTTTCATGCCGCAGACCGACGAGGCGTTGAAGCACGCGCTCGACGCCAAGGTCGCTCTGATGGTCGCCGTCAACAAAATGGACGTGAAAGGCGCCAATCTCGATCGCGTGAAGCAGCAGATGCAGGAGCGCCAGATCGCGCCTGAGGATTGGGGTGGCGAGACCGTTACGGTTCCCGTCGCGGCCATCAAGGGACAGGGCATTACCGATTTGCTCGAAATGATTTTGCTCCAGGCCGACGTGCTTGAGCTGAAAGCCAATCCGAAGACAGAACCGAGCGGCGTGGTCATCGAATCGCAGGTTGATCCGGGTCGCGGGCCTCTGGCCACGGTGATTGTCGAGCGCGGCACGCTGCGCGTCGGCGATGCCATCGTGTGCGGTCCGCACTATGCCCGCGTTCGCGCGATGTTTGACGATCAGGGCAACAATGTGAAGGAGGCTCCGCCGGCCATGCCCGTGCGTGTGATCGGCTGGTCGGGCGCGCCCGATTCCGGTGCGAAATTCATTGCCGCGAAGAACGCCCGCGAAGCCGAGCGCCTGGCGGAGGAAGCCCAGGATCAGCTCAAGAAATCCAACGTCACGGAAGCGGCGGTGCCGAAGGACACCTCGCTCGATGCGCTATTTGCGAACATCGCCGCGGCCCAGGCCAAGACCTTGCGCGTGGTCCTCAAGTCCGACGTGTTCGGCTCGCTTGAAGCAGTCAAAAACGTGCTCGAAGGCATCAAGAGCAGCAAGGTTTCCCTCGACGTGGTCGCATCGGACGTCGGCATCATCAGCAAGAACGACGTGCTCATGGCCAGCGCGTCGAAAGCGGTGATCATCGGTTTTAACACGAAGCAGGAAAATGGCGTCGTGGCGCTCGCGAAGCATCACGGAGTCACCATCCAGACCTTTGGCATCATCTACGAGTTGGGTGACAAGGTGAAGGAGATGATGGCCGACCTGCTCGAGCCGGATCTCAAGGAAAACAAGCTGGGCGTCGCGGAAGTCCGCCAGGTGTTCCCCGTCGCAAAAGGCTTTGTGGCCGGCTGTCTGGTCACCGAAGGCAAGGTCAATCGTGGAGCCACCGCGCGCGTGCGCCGGGGCAAGGAGTCGTTGTTCGAAGGCAAGGTGGGCACGCTGCGTCGCTTCAAGGACGACGCGAACGAGGTGCGCGCCGGTCTCGAGTGCGGTATTCGCCTCGATGGCTTCGACGGCTACCAGCCGGGCGATCGCATCGAGTGCTTTGAAATCCAGAAGGTCAGGGCTTCGCTCTGATTTTCTCCCGCCTGACCAGGCCAAGGCCCTTCGTCGTCTCCGCCATGAGCAACCGGCTAATTCGCGTCAACGAGCTCCTTCACCGCGAAATCAGTGCGTTCCTGCATTCCAAATACAGTTCGGAATCGGTGAGCATTACGATCACAGACGTGCAGATCACGGGTGATCTTCGCGAGGCCAAGGTTTATTTTTCCGTGCTCGGCAAGGATGCCGACGTGGTGAAAGCCGGGAAGTGGCTGCTCGCCAAACGCAATGAGATCCGTGAAACGGTGGCGAAGAACGTCGTGATCCGGCATGTGCCGTTGCTGACATTCATTCACGACAACCACGCCCCGCGCAGTCTGCGCATCGAGGAGTTGCTCGGTGAAATCGACCGGAAAGAGAAAAAGCCGTGAGTTACTACCCGAAATTCGCCGGTCGGTTTGCGGTCCTTTTGCAGGAGCTTAGGGACAGGACGGTTGTGGTCATTGGCCATCAGCGGCCCGACGGGGACTGCATCGGGTCACAGGTGGCGTTGTGCCGCGTGTTGATTTCGCAGGGCATCGATGCGATTTGTGTGAACCCCGATCCGGTGCCGAGACGCATCAAGTTTCTCGTGGGCGACACGCCGTTTTATCAGCGCGATGAAATCAAGCACGGGGATCGTCTCGCCCTGTACACGGATTGTGCCGATCACGGTCGCGCGGGGGAAAAGATGCGCGCGTTTTATCCCACGCCGTGGGCCTGCTTCGATCACCACCTTTCGAACGCCGGTTTCGCAAAATTCAATTTCGTCGACACCGCCTCGGCGGCCACCGCGGAAGTGCTGACGGGAATTTTCCTGGATGCCGAGCTGCCGGTCGACCGCACGACGGCGCAGGCGCTTTACACCGGCATCATGACGGACACCGGCCAGTTCCGCTTTCCGTCGACTTCGAGCCGGGTGTTCCGTCTGAGTGCGGAGTTGATGGCGCACGGAGCCGATCCGTCGCTGGCGGGCCAGGAACTTTACGAGCGCGAATCGTTCGGCAAGTTGAAGCTGCTGCAGTATTACATCAGCTCGTTGAAACTCGAGGCGGATGGCCGCATTTGCATCGGCACGCTGCCGAATGGGATTTTCGAACAGGTGGGCGCGACCGTGGAAGACACCGAGGGCCTTGTGGATTATGCCCGCTCCGTCGAAGGGGTGGAAATCGGCGTCCTGATTGAGGAGCGTGCCGACGTGATCAAGGCCAGCCTGCGGGCCAAGCATGCTTCCTATCGCATGGATAGCGTGGCCGCGGAATTCAATGGCGGCGGACACGCCAATGCCGCCGGCCTGAATTACCGGGCACCGCTCGCGGAATTTTATCCGAAATTACTGGCCGCGCTGAAACGGCGGCTGAGCGAGGTGGATGGTTCCAAGCAATGAGTTTAATGCAGCCCAGGGAAATGGAAGGGGTGCTGTTGGTGGACAAGCCACCCGGCCTGACTTCACACGACGTCGTTTATCATCTGCGCCGCAAATTGCAGATGAAGAAAATCGGTCACGCCGGCACGCTCGATCCCATGGCGACCGGGGTGCTGGTGATGCTCATCGGCAAGGCGACGCGGATTTCCCAATATCTCATCAGCGTCGACAAGGTCTATGAAGGCGAGGCGACCCTCGGGGTTGTCACCGATTCGCAGGATGCGGAAGGCGAGATGATGGAAACGCGACCGGTGCCCGCCCTCACCGAAGCGCAGGTGCGTGAAACGATGAAGACTTTTCTCGGCGATCAATACCAGACGCCGCCCATGCATTCCGCGATCAAGAAGGACGGCGTGCCGCTGTACAAGCTGGCGCGCAAAGGGGAGGAGATTGAGCGGGAGCCCCGGTTCATCCGGATCGCGTCGTTCGATCTCAACTCGCTCACGCTGCCGAAGCTCGCGTTTACGGTGCATTGCACGAAAGGCACCTATGTGCGCACCATCGCGCACGATCTCGGCAACAAACTTGGTTGCGGGGCTCATCTTTCCGCGTTGCGCCGCACGGGCAGCGGCAAGTTTACGATCAGCCAGTGTCTGCCCCTCGATCAGATTGAGGCTCTTTCCCTGCCGGAAATCGAAAAGCGCCTGATTCCGGTGCATGAAGCGGCGCCGCCTGTGGCGCAGTGAGTGGGATACTCCAGTTCACCAGTTTGGAGGGGGTGCAGCTGCCCCATCGCTCGCTGCATTTGGCGATCGGCATGTTCGATGGGGTCCACTTGGGTCATCAATCGGTGATCGATTCCGCCGTGCATTCGGCGCGACGCAGTGGCGGACTCGCCGGCGTGCTGACGTTCTGGCCGCATCCGAGCGCGCTGTTTCGTCCGCAGAATCCCACGCTGCTCCTGATGCCCATGGAAATGAAACGACGGGTGCTGGGTGAGCTTGGGATTGATTTTGTCATCGAACAGAATTTCTCGCGGGAATTTGCCGCGATCGAGGCGGGGGATTTCCTGGCGCATCTTCGCCGCCACCTGCCGGATCTCGGTGCGGTGTATGTTGGCGACAATTTCCGCTTTGGCCGGGGGCGGGCCGGGGATGTGTCGACTTTGGTTCACGAGGGAAAAGCTTTGGGTGTGGCCGTTTATAGTGCCGAACGCCTGAGCCATAATGGGGCTCCGATCAGCAGCTCCCGCATTCGTGAATTGCTGCTGGCGGGCGATGTGGTGGAAGCCAACGCCCTGCTGGGTTATTCCTACTTTGCCGAAGGCGTCGTGGAACGCGGGCGGCAGCTGGGCCGGACGATCGGGTTTCCCACGTTGAACGTCGCCTGGGAGCCGGAGTTGAAACCTCGCTTTGGCGTCTATGCGGTCGAAGTGCGGGAGGGGGCAGGGAAGCCCCTTCAAGGCGTCGCCAGCTACGGGGTGCGTCCCACGGTGGAAGCGGCGGGCAAGCCGCTGTTGGAAGTTCACCTTTTGGAGAATTCCGAGGTCACTTATGGCAGCCGGATTCGCGTTAACTGGCTTCATTTCCTGCGGCCCGAGAGTAAGTTCGGCGGCTTGGAGGAGTTGAAGCAGCAGATCGTCCTGGACGTCGAAAAGGCCCGCGAACTTCTGGCAAAATAATGCCGCGATAGTTTCCAAACTACGCTTGACTTGACTAGGTCGGAATCTACTTTTCGCGCTCTTTCCCAGTTCACGGGGTGGTAGCTCAGTTGGTTAGAGCGTCTGCCTGTCACGCAGAAGGTCGCGAGTTCGAGTCTCGTCCATCCCGCCAGTTTTAAAGCCCGCTTTTTACGAAAGCGGGCTTTTTTGTGCCCATTTGGTGACCCGGCTTCCGCAACGATCACGCGGGGCAACCGGAAGTTGGCTCCAAGGCGGGTGCAGCTGGCCTCACAGATGAAAGCGGAAATCGAAGCCAGCAACGGCTGGCTCTCCACACCGCTTGACGTGGGCTCCGCAGTCAATCTCAGCAAGCATATAGGCCTCGCTCTGCGGGCTGTTCAATGCGCCTTCAAATGCTCACCCCAAAAGCTGTTCAGCGACGGCGTCGGGCAGGGCCTTTGTGAACACAACAGGGTCCTTGCTTGGAAGGCCGAAGGGCGCGTGCAGGACAAGACGTGGCTCTGGATTTTCCCGAAGACCAAGCGCGAAGCCTGAGTAAAGCACGCACTCCAAATCCAACCAGTGAGACAGAGCATGGCTTCGCGGCTGTGCCCTGTTTTTGTTTTAGCGGTGGTGTAGCCAGTTCAGGGTTGCCCCGATTTTATTTTTTCGGGAACCTTGGAAAATGGATACTTCTCGTAAACAATCGGGCGAAGAAAAAGAGCGGTCAGAGGCACAACGGAAAATCCTAGTAACTTTACTGCTCCTATTTCTTCCCGGAATATTTGTTGTGATGGCAATCAAAGATGCCCAAGCAGCGTCTGGCGCTGAGTGGTGGGGGTTGTAGTGGCGCGGTCGCTGCGGTCTTGTTGAAAGTGGTGTGGGGTAATATTCACAAAATCTAGCCCCACGGGGACGCGTTAACGCAATCACCAGCTGAAATCGATGCAGTGGTTTTTTCAAATTGTCGGTGCCCTCCTTATTGTAGGCGGCTGCGTGGCTGTGTGGAGCATCCTAAAAGGAAATAAAGTCACAGCCGGAAAAGCGACAGGCGCGGTGGCGTTCGGACTGCTCTGCATTTTAGGCGGCGGATTACTCGTGCTTCAAGAACGTGTGACCAAACTAACGGTCTCAAAACTCGGGTCGATTGAAGCCAGCGCAGCGCAGGCACGGGCAGATGCCAGCGCTATTGCTGAACTCAAAACGCGTGTAGAAGCGCAGAGCGCAACCGTTGATCTTGTCGCGAAGGACGCAGCAGCGGCACGTAAGACAATGGCTGGCGTTGAAAAGAGAAGTGAGGAAGCGTCGACCCGTTTAGATAAATTGGACGATTCAATCCGAGTACAAACAAAGAATCTGGAAGAGGCTCACAAAGACGCGGCAGCTTTACGGGTGGATATTTCGAAGCGACAAGCGGCCTTAGCCGAAGATCAAAAAGCAATCCGCGAACAGACGCAGCTATTGGGTTATTCTGTTGCAGCTAAAGCCGGAGACGCGAGCGCTTGGGAAGCACTGACCACCGCATCCGGTGCAGTTAATCCAAGCCCTGTCTCCGTAATGCTAACCCAAGACGTGCTTCGTTTTTATGAAGTGGAGCGTCACAACTTAGTCCAACGGCATGTCGCCGATCAACTCCACCGCGTAAAACATGTTTCCCTTGAAGAAGCCTGCGAGATGTTGGCGGGAGCTGAAGCTGGCGGAGTTGAAGCAGCGGCAAATGAATTGGCCGAGCTAAAGAGAGAATCTGCCGTCTCCGTTCTCATCAAACGGCTGTCTAGCGAGCGTAACCTCCGTGTAATTTCGCGCATTACGGCAGCTCTTGAAGTGATTACAGGAACCAGTTTTTTGCCCTTGGGAAAACAAGAAGCTTTGATGTGGTGGGAGGCGAATAAAGATAAACAGCAGTATATTTTTCCCGACGAGATTTACGCTAGCATGCAAAAAAATCCCCTTGTCTTTGCAAACCTTCCTACGAGCGACCCTCTCGGTTATTTTTCGATCACTTTCACTTCCGCAAGTGCAGAGCAAACAATCGCCTTAGCCAACGAACTGCTGAAACGCGAAGAGTTTGCCAGCGCTACACGACACACCTTGCTCATTGCGCAACTGTCGCAAGGAAGGGTTGCGGATGGTAGGGCAACCCTGACGGCGTTGGAGACCAAGCAATCCAACTTCTGGCGACTCTCTGAAGCCAGAGCATTGGTGCAATGCGCTGAAGGCAACTTGGACGACGCGGCTAAAAATCTAAACAGTTTCCTTTCGGACTATCCCCAACTGGGCGGCTATCTACATCTACTGGCGCTATTGAAACCACTGGAGAAGAGGACGGACGTTAACTGGCCGTCACCCGAGCGCGTGCAATTAATACAACGCTGACTAGCTCCTTACGATTCCCATGCAATCTCTTGCAATATTTACTGTTGATTGGACGGTTCGTATCACGGATTTAGCCTCACTCATAGTTGTGGCCCTGAGTCCGTTTCTGGCCATTTGGGCCACCGAGAAAATCAAAGAACGGAAAGACGCCAGGGCGCGCAAGCTCCACATTTTCCGGGCACTCATGACGACGCGACAGGCGATTCTGTCCCCTGCGCATGTGGAGGCTCTGAACCTCATCGACATTGAATACGACCCCTCCAGTGAGGCGGACAAGCCAGTCGTGGATGCGTGGAGGCTCTACCATGCGCACCTGAACCAAAATATTAACCCGGCGAACAACGTATGGGGCGTCAAACAGGCCGATTTGCTCATCGACCTCATGCACACCATGGCGGTTTACCTAAAGTTCCCCTTCAACAAATCGCATTTGCAGACTTCTTCGTATTACCCTCGCGGTTACGGAGAGGTCGAACTGGAGCAGACCGCTCTACGCAAAGCAGCGCTTTCCGTGCTGGAAGGAAGAAACGCAATCTCCGTACAGGCCCCCAATCCGAAGCCCCACGCTAAAGCAGTAGGACCAATGCCGGGCAAATAACCGAAGCAGCTTAAAACCCCCGATGCAAACTGCCGTCCGCGTCCAACAGGAATCCTCTCACTTCTGCTTCCTAGCGTGCGTGCAGTCTTTCTTAGCGGACAACAAAATCACTCGGGCGCAACGCGACATTATGAGTTTGAAGCCTGATATTTTTGGAAACAACACTAACGATGAAGGTGCTTTTGCTGGAGCCAATCTAGGAGCCTTCGCGCCGCATATCAAATGCACGGAAAAGACTCTCGCAAAGCTGCAAGAACCCACCAATCCGAAACAAGCTGTCTTTGTACTTACTTTTTGGGAGGGGGATACTAAGAGCGCGCATTGGGTACGGTACCTAGGGGAAGAAAACGGTTACTGTCATCTTATGAATCCTGAGTTAAAGAAGGACCAAAAAGTATCTCCAGCAAAGTTTTCGAAATGGATTCACTCTATTCACCTCCTAACTCTTTCGTAGTCGATCTTCCCCCGACATTTTGCAGAAAAAATCTGCGTAGATATACGCATCTTGCGTGTCCGCAGTTTCCCCCCCCATGGCCCTCCCTCGCGCCCCTGAATGCGCGCCAGCGTGGCGCGTGTGAAGGGCTTCGCTCAATCCCGCCGTCTGATTGGCAACGTGCACGGCTCCCAACGCGCAAGGGCACTGTGTTCCAATGCTGTCGCCTTAAAGTTCATTTCAGAACACAGCCGGACGATGTCGGCACAAAAAGCGCACACTTCGATTGCTATGTCCCGCGCTTTTGATGCGATTGCTTTCTGTTCGGGGGAAAGTTCGTCGGTAGGCTCATCACGTGTATGGGCAGGATTAACTCGCGTATCCCCGTTGCAAGTGTAGTTACGCAAAGCAACGACATGGCCGAACCTGAATATCCGAAAATCAGCGGTCAAATTACCGACGATCCGGCAACCGAAGCGGACATCGGGACAAGACTACAGTTTGCGCCAATGATGATAAACCCCCATCCCACCCAAGGGGTTCAATTCGTTAATAATTGGGACGCATTCGACGGCAGCCTACTTGCGGTTCATTTCAAGGACGCCCATCACGAGGAGGTGAGCGGCTCAGCCGTTTTGGTCGCACCCGGCGTCGCTATCGCAGCCACCCATGTTTTTACCGACCACCTTTCCGCGATACGCGCGGGGGAGACGGCTTGCATCCTCTCGGCAATTTCTCGTTCGGGTATCCAATTTTGGCGGCCAGCCAATATAGTTTCGCTGAACGAAAGCGATCTTACTATCCTGTCAATGACCTACGCCGCGCCGCTGCCGCTGAACAATATTTTCCATCAGGTGCACATGACCACGAGGAGCCCCCGCATTGGAGAAGAAGTTATGGTGTGCGGCTTCCGCGGGGAACAGCTTCCCATTGCAGAAGGGATAAAAGGAAACGTTTTGGTTTCTACCGGTAAAGTCACGAATGTGTTTTCTACCCGTCGTGATAGCGTTCTGCTGCGTTGGCCTTCGTTTGAAGTGGACTGCGTTACGCCCGGAGGGATGAGCGGTGGTCCGATTTTCGACAGTGAAGGATATGTGCTCGGAATTCTTTGTCGGAGTT
>JBEHXD010000123.1:0-11392 GCA_048498875.1 Verrucomicrobiota bacterium | reverse complement strand
AAGCCCTTCGGCGCGGAGCCTTCGATTTTCTTTTCAAACCGTTCACCCTCGACGACCTGAGGTTCCAGCTGACCCGCATCGAACAGCACCGAAAGCTCGCGGAAAAAAACAGTGCCTGATTGCTCCGCGCCTTGCCTCTGACCATGAAATCAAAACCGTCACACCCGCCTGCGTCCGCTCCCCGTGCGGTGGCAGGAAAGGCTGTGTCGGCATCACGTCGTTCCGCAAAATCCCACCCGGTGGAAAAGGCCGGAACGGCCGGCTCCGCAATGAGCCAGGATCGATTCACCATTCTGCTGGTGGAAGATCATCCCAGTACACGGATCGGCATCCAGCGTTTATTGGAAATTTCCGGATATCAGGTGCTGGCCGCAGCGTCGGGAGCCGAGGCATTGGCCATCGCCTCCACCCACTCCCTCGATTTTGTGATCAGTGACCTTGGTCTGCCGGACCAGACGGGTCATGAATTGATGACCCAGTTGCGGCAGCTTCACGGACTCCGGGGTATTGCTCTCACGGGCCGGGACGCCGATGGGGAAATGGAACGCAGCCTTCAAGCCGGTTTCCACGAATACCTGACCAAGCCCGTCGATTTTGAACAACTCAAGGAAGTCATCACCGATTTTTTTCGCCTTCAAAAATGAACTCACATCCCACCGCCCACTCACTTTCGAGTTCCCCGGCTTCTGTCGATGCAGCGCAACGTACATCGAAAAGTCTCCGCCTTTACTTTCTCAATCTCTCGTCCGACGCACAGGAAGCCGCCCGGAAGGCCGCGGAAACCGCCTTCCCGAATGAACCGGTGCACACGGTGAGCGATCCCGCCGGGATCGATGCAGCCAACTGCGAACGCTGTCTGGTGGTGCTCGACCGGGCCGAAGCCGTATCGAATCTGGTGGCCGAAGCCGGCGGCGCTCCCCGCTGCGCGGTTGTGGTCATGGGACACGACGTTTCCGATCTCGCCGAAACGGTTCCCCCGGAGGAATGGAATCCCGCGTTGCTCGCCCGCGTTTTCCGTTCCGCCCTGCTCGAACAGGAACTTTTGCGAGAAAATGCCCGCCTGCGCGGTGATTTGAAAACCGTCGCCCGCCGGATCAGCCACGATTTGCGCACGCCTCTTGGCTGTATCTACACGACTTCAGGCGTGTTCAAGGAATTGCCGCCAGGCGATCAGGAAAGTGTTCTCAGCATGGCGGGAGTGATCAAGGAATCGGCCGGCGAGATTTCCTCGATCGTCGACCGGGTTAGCTTTGTGCTCAAGGCATCGGCCGATCCCATCGCACCAACCCGCGTCGACATGGGCGGAGTGGTTGCCACCGTCCTCAGCCAGCTCGAGAAGGACCTTCAAAAAGCCGACGCCCGTGTGACCATTCCCACGGCGTGGCCCGAAGTTGCCGGCGTGAGCACCTGGCTGGTCGTGGTGTGGTCCAATCTGATTCGCAATGCGTTCCAGCATGGCGGTCCCTCTGCTAAAATTCACCTCAAGTGGGATTCAGAGAATGATTTTATCCGGTTCTCCGTGATCGATCAGGGCAGCGGCCTCACCGATTTCAGGCTGGCAGGCCTGTTTTCTCCCTTTGACAAGCTTCATGGACTGCACGTCGCCGGTCTCGGACTGAGTTTCGTCCAACGTCTCATCGCGTTGCAAGGTGGTGAATGCCGGTACGAAAAAAACGCCGGAGGCGGCGCTTGCTTTTCCTTCACTCTTCCCGCGATTCGCTAATGCCATTTCGACCGCTCGTCGGATCGTAATATTAGGTGTGGCGCGGTCTCCGGACGCGTCTGGTGGGTGGTGCGCTGGTCGCGCCACGTTGCGAGCAAGCTCGCAACCTACAGAGATGAACAGTTGCTCATTGGAGCACTGAGCGTGAAAAACGCGCCCGGACGTCGCGTTCCACCTCGTAAATGGGAAAATCGTGCTTTACCCCGAGACCGCAGCTCAGCCCGGACAGACCTCGCTCGCGGGCACAATACGGGGCGCAGTAATTTCCACCACGGAAAGCACCAAGACCTGAAGCGCATCGAAAAAACGTCGGCCTTCAGTGGGATAGACCTTCCCCACCGGAGTGGCAATACCCGTGGTTTCCAATTCATGAAGCCATTCGGGGGCCGAGCAACGCAACCCGGTTTCATCCGACCAGAAAAATGAACAGACCAACGTCGTCGCCTCCCCGAGGCGGCGGAGCAAATCCACGCGCTGCACAGTAGCTTCCCTGTCGTTGGACCGATTCATGTCGGAACGAGACCCAGCAAGTCACCCGCCAGTTCCGCAATTTGGTGAAATTTTCTTCCAGAAAAAACCCTCACCTTTTGTCAGCAGGAACTCCCCAGATTTTAGGGCAACCGAACCATCCATTTCCCTTTTTGCTGATTCACCCGGTGCCGGAACAACCATGCTCAGACTAGCCGCCCGATTCCTGCATTTTTAATTCGGCATCCATGAACGCGCGAAAGGCCGAGGGATCCAATGTTTTTCCCATGGCATCGGCCAGTTGGGAATCGAATCGCTCCATCTGTCTGGAGCGCAACACCTGTTTCTGTTCCGGGGGCAGTGTCGAAAGATCGAGCGCCTGCGATTCCTTGTTTGCGGCCGCGCTCACCCGGGCGAAAACGTCGGCATAGACACGAAGCATTGTTTCCTGGGTTGTTTCATCAACGGCAACCCCGTTGGAGCGCATGCCATTGGTGATCGATTCAATCATGGGGCGATAAGCGAATGAACGATCGTATTCCACCAGCCTGGCAAAATTATCCTCACCCAGCATCGTTTCGAGACGATCCAGTTGGCGTTGTTTCAACGACTCCACCTCTGCCGTCCGAGCCTTCTGTTCCTCAAGGCTTTCACTGGCACTCCTGGGAAGATAAAGTTGCATCATCGCAAGATCATCCGTCGCGAGTGCCTCTTTCAGCGCATCGAGTTGGTCCGGCGTGAGCGAGCGCATCTGTGGAAACAGACGACCGTAATGTTGCTCAATCTTAAGCCCCGCATTGCGCCTGGCGGTCGCCTGAAAATTTGGATCCTTGGCGTATTCACGCAAT
This sequence comes from Verrucomicrobiota bacterium, assembly GCA_048498875.1. GTDB lineage: Bacteria > Verrucomicrobiota > Verrucomicrobiia > Opitutales > Opitutaceae > Lacunisphaera. The sequence continues at coordinate 8,353 of JBEHXD010000123.1, read as the reverse complement.
GCAGAAGTCCAGTCAGGCGTGGGTTTGGCCGATTTTCCGTCAATCCTTCGGGAATCCTGCTGCGGTTGACCCCCGCTGGGCTCAGACGGCCTTCTTTCCGATGGAACCTGGGCGTTAACCGATGTTGTTTTTTCCGGCAATGTCAGTCCCGACAAACCGTGACGCCACCAAGCAATTCCCACGATGGCTGAGATGACGACAGTAATGATGGCGCGGGCCGGGCGTTTCATCGTTAGTTTGCCGCTCGATGATCAATCGAACGGGACTGAAAATACTGGTCCGTCAGGTCCTCCACGGAAATCGTTTTTCGGAATTCCGCCGCCAGTGTCAGTTCGCGTTGATCCATCGCACTTCGCTCCAAACGACTCTTTATTTGCGGGGAAACCTGCGTAAGGACGGGGATCGTCGATTCGACCGTTTCGTCGCGCACCAGAACCGTTGTTTTTCCGTCCTGCTGTTCGATAGGTCCCAACACCGTTCCCGGCGAACTCATCAAAATCGTATCGGTAAGATATTCCAAACCCTGGATCGGAGTTTCCCGGGCGACGACCAAGAGGGCAGCGGCCGCAGGCCCCTCGCCTGCCTTCGTCTGGCCGGTCATGGTCAGCGAAGCAAAGTCAGCCGCTGCTTTTTTGTCGGGAAAAAATAATTTCCGAACGGCAACTTTTTTTGGCTGGGCGAACGTTTTTTGATGCTCTGCGTAGTAGTCAGCTATGGCCGTTTCGGAAATGGCGATCTCCGGCAGGATTTTTTCCCGTTCATAAAGATCGAGCGCCTGATAGCGGCGGAAATTTTCCCGGTCCTCTTTGAATTTTGGCGTCTGATCGATTTCCCGTTGCCGGGCTTCCCGCAGATCCAGTTCCTCCATCACCGTGTCTCTGGCCGATTCACTTATGTTTTCAGGGGCGAGGCGGATGCTGCGAACCATCCGTTGATTAAATTGAAGCGCAAATTCGTTCACGGTAATCTGGCGCGCGCTTCCGTCGATCAGATAGGAAAACAAGGGCTCGTTTCCAAATTCCTCCAGCGCCGGCAGGGGAAACTGATTCGCGATGATGCGTTCCCCCTCCAATTTATGCACCATCCGGTCGAGCACGGATTGGTTGATGGAAAACTGTGCGTCCGCGAGCAATCTCGCCCGCCGTTCCCTCAGTAGCTGGAGTTGCCTTATTTTGGAGAGACTCTGGAAAAATGCTTCGCGATCGCTGTCGGTCGCCACAAAAGGCCTCGGCTCGGTTTTGCGTACGTAGGCGAAAAATATTCCCGTCGGCGTCTGATACTCATCGAGGAATTGCTGATCGGATATTTTCTCCAACGCGCCCGCGCATTCTGAAAATGGCCCAAAAGGCCAAACCATTCGTCCGTTGCAAGTCAACAGGACGGGATTGCCACAACACGCGGCCAGACGAATCTGTTTTTCAAGAACGGGAAGATCCTTAAATCCCGTCCCCAAAGTCGTACGGGCCGAGTTCAGATCGGAAAACCGGACAATGATCAAATCGTAGATCCTGGCGGACTTGGCATACAGCGCCGGCCGCTCGTCGCTGCCGGGCTCAAGTTTTCGATATAACGTTTCATAGAACGGTCCCGAGGTTTGCGTAAGCATGTATCGCTCCATCCGGGACACCGTCTCGACCACGGAAGTTCGATCCAGGTAGCCCAGCCGGGAGGCTTCCTCGATCACGATTTGCTGGGCGACAAAGAGCTTTCGCCCGTTCGCCAGATTATCGCCGTCGGGCTTCGTCGCCCCTGGAACTGCGAGATGTGCGTAACGATTGAGATTCTTTTCCATCACATAAGCACTGACCTCATGTCCATTGAGCCGCACCACGGGCCGCAAATCGATGGTTTCCGCAAGCCCCCCAACGCTTTCACCGCCCAAAGCAACGCCGGGTAGAATAAATGAAAAAAAGGCGGCGAAACCGCCAATAAAGACCGGTAAATCCCGACTGAGGATGGCATTTTTTTTCACAGGATGAGGTGAGAATCGGAAGTTAATTCCGGATATAAATGACAATCGAACCGCTCCTCGCGCCAACGCAGACACGAGGTTTTGATTGAGAGCCGGATTCAGCGACCGAGGAAAGAAAAAAAACGACAAGGACTATTCCCTATCATCGATAGAGAATCTTTGTATTAGCCTTTCCCCACTGTCTCTGATCATTTGGAAGAAATTTTCCGCGCGCGAAGTTCCGGGCCGACCTATCGCACATTCCCTTTTCCGCAACACAACCCGTGTTCAACGAACCTGCAAAAAGCACGGGCGGTGGGGCGAAAAAAACAACGTCAGTCACAACCGATAGAAAACATCCCCTATGAAATCATCATTACTCCGCATGATTGCGCTCGGTGCCTTGGCTACCGGGCTGTTGACGGTCTCCTCCAACGCCGGTTCACAAACCTTCACGACCTCGCAGTACAACCCTGCTTTCACCCAGGTTAATCAATCGTGGACCTACTCGACGCCCGCCACCACCTCGATTAACACCTCCATAACCCTGACGTATGGATACAACGGCTCCGCCGGCGGTTCAACGAGTATCTCCAACAGCGGCGGATACATCACCGGCGCTGGTGCCGGGATTTATACTCCCGGTACGGTCAGCAACTCTGCCTCTGCTTACAGCCAGGCTGCCGACACCTACACGGTGAACCATCAGTTTGGTTCCGCCTACACCGTCTACGGAAATCTGAGCACGACACTTTCGTGGTAACCGCTCCATCAAAACCAATCTGATATTCAACCTTAACGGGGCTCAAAATGAGCCCCGTTTTTTATTGCCAATCGTAAATTTCAAAACGACGCCCAGCCGCTTCTCGGCTATCTCAGCTTACCCCATCGTTGAGCGGCTCGAGGGAACTTAATCAGAACCCAATTGATGCCGTTTCGTTGTAAGCATTCCGTGTTTTTGAGTCTCTGCGCAAAAATTCGCATCAGAATCCACCTGTGAGAGCACGCGCTTTGGGATTGGCTCGTGAACTGGTGGAGGATGCCGTGGTGAGCGAGCTTGCACTCGACGGTGTCGTTGCGTTGGGCGTGGTTGCGGAGTCCCGCGCTTTCACTTTGCACTGATAAGTAGTCGCTGCACTGAGTCCGGTAATGTTGAAGGTCGCAGACGACTGCCACGCCGACCAGGTCGAACCGTTGTCCGTGCTGACGGCGTATTGGACGGGCGGAGACGAGGCGTCGGTCGCCGTATTTGCGATCACCGTTGCTGTCGTCGTGCCCGTCGCTGCCGCGCTCGAAATCGTGGAAGGATTGGGCGTCGGAGCCGTTACGTCAGATCCACCTGACGGCACTTCGGTGCCATTTAGATCGCGGTATCCAGGCGGAATCACGGCCACATCCGACGGCACCCCAACATGGGAGTCTATGCCCTTGAGCGGAAGTGATCCAAAGCACGCCGGGGTTCCACCGGGATAAAGGTAGCAATCCTGAATGGTCAGGCTTCCGAGCGCTTCAGCCGTCGGAATTGCCGCATCGTTTGTGTTATAATTATCCTTGAACACCGACGTCGCTTCCACGTCCAAATCCTTTTCCTGATAAAGAAATTCGTAGCCGCTGTCGCTGGACTCCAATTGAGAGGGATAACTCGCCGGATAATCGCCGAGGGTAATTTGGGAAGTGCCGGAAAATCCACTGTCATTGCCGATGTTCGGGTATCCGAGATTATAAGTGGCCACACTTTGTCCGGGCGTACCGAGCACATTGCCCGCAACCGTGTAGTATGACGTTCCGCGCTTGAGGAGAATCGGGGAACGCGGGCCGCCGGCCCCAGGTGAAACGGACGTGAACCAGTTATGCACCACAACATCGTCGGAGGTGGTTCCAAAAAAACCATCGCACTCAAGATTTGGAGCAATGTTATATTCGTAGAGATTCCATGCGTTATGCGGTCCGTGGTTTGTGTCGATCGAGGCGCCGACTACTCCTGAAACCGTCGAGCTTTTGAAGTAATTCGCAAAAACGGCATTTCCCGTCCAACCGAAGTTTGCCTCCAAACCCGGGAATCCCGAAATGATATTGTCTTCGATAAGCACCGCCGAACTTCGCTCCGCCAGAATGCCCGCTCCATTTGAGCCACCATTGGCACCAAGGGCCTGACTATGGCGAATCTCGCAGTGCAAAGCCTCCATGATATAAATCGGATAGGATGTAACGTTGGTGATTTTAACATTCCGAATCCACGACCCATACGCCTGCCACAGGTTGATCCCATTCGCGACCGTCCCATCGCCATCAATTGTCAAGTTTTCGATGCCCATTGATGATTTATACCCTCCCGAAATAATATGCGCGACCGCGTTTCGCGTCGTGGTGTAATTCGTGTAGAGCGCGGGGGCAACGGTCAGCGTATCGCCAGTAATTCCGGTGACCATTACCATCTGGCGGCAGAGATTGGTCGCTCCACCCGTCGCATATTTAAACTCAAAACGGTTATCGCCATTGGCGAGCGAAGCGTCGTCCTGCGACAAACTTAACATGTTCCCCACGGTATAGCCCGACGCGGAGGTCAGGGTGATCGTCGTGGCGCCACGGCTGGCGTTGCTCGCCAGACTGGCGCCGGCCGGCGAGTACGGCCAGTCATCACCCACCCCGCCAAATACGATGTGATCAAATGAGCCCGATCCCTGGAGGATGGTCGCATCCACACCGGAACCACGAAGCACCACACCCGTTTTGAGCGTGATTTGATCACTAATCGTAAATGTACCGGCACCCAAAGTCACCACGGTGCCGGCAGATGCACTGGAAATGGCGGCATTGATTGCAGCGGTGTCGTCACCCTGTGCAGCGGTATCCACTGTCCCGCCCGAGGCTGTGATATCGGGAATTCCGCCGATGACACCGGTGCCAGTGGAATTACCGGGCGTCAGGTCTGGAAGGAATTGAACGACGTCTGCAGCGAAGAACCGGGTCGAAGCCAGGAAGAAAATCAACCCGCCTCGAACGACCGCACCAATTTGGCGATGAATAGTCTTCATGGGCTCTTGAAGAGCTGGAATACGATTTGGATATTGCTGAGGTTTACGTCGGTCCAGGTTGAGCCGGCATTCGATGATGCTCTCAACGTACGACCCGTGTTATCATTGTAGTCCACCGACACGGTATTGGTTGAACTCCCAGTGCCTCCCCCAGTCGTGGATTGGAGAAAAGCGACCCAATAAGTGGTGCCGGATGTGATGGAAACGTTCAATCCGGTGAAGTCCGTGAATGTGGGTGTTCCAGTAAGCGTACTGACTGCGACGGAATCGGAAGTCCCGAGAAGCGTCCCTGGAGCTCCTGATGAGTCCGTATAGATTTTCACCACGATTGTTCCACCGCCACCCGTACCGCTTTTCTTCAACTTAAGCTGCGCTTTTGTCAGGGTATAGGAAGAGCCGGCGACAAAATTGGAAGTGAGGCCATCGTCATATTGTGTGCTTATTCCCGAATTCAACACGCCACCCGTGGCATCAGTGGCCGTATAGGAAACTGCGGTTGAATTGTTTGTCACTGCCGAACTGGAAATGGTGGCAACGTCTGCTCCACCCGTGGTCCCTTCCACACCGTTGCCGGGTTGGGTGTATGCCACCGTTCCGGTCTCACCAGAATTAATCGTGCGTGAAATGTTATACACGAGGGAAGTGCCCGGGCTGCCGCTGGCGTATGAAAGTGTTGCCGCCCCTCCGGAAAGGGAAGTTGTCCAGCCGGAATTCCCGCCAGCGCCGACCGACACCGATTCACTGAACGCCAGGGTCATTGTGGAACCCGCCGTATTTATCGTGGCTGAAGAGAGCGTTGGCGGGCTGAGAATGACATAGGCCGCACTCTGTACTGCCGAATCAGCCCAATAGTCTTTATAAGCGATCGCCTTGATTGTCGACGTGGCTGAAACCGAAACCGGCGACGAGTAAACTGTCCCGGAACTGCGCGTTGGATCCACGCCGTTAGTTGTGTAGCGAATCGACGCGCCGCTCGTCGCAGTGGATAAAGTGACACTCTGAGTGCTGCTGTAAGTTCCGGCCACGGGCGAAAACGTCGGAGCCGCCACGTCGCCATTGCTTTTCACAATCATGGTATAACCTCCGACTGTCGCGGCCGCAGGCGTCCCGCCTTCGCCCGCAACAAGCCAACCTGCCGGTTTGCTCGCGAGATCTGCGGTAGACCAGAAATTTCCCATCTGTGGGGGCACCGTTGCCGCAGATGCAATCGCCTCCAACCTATCGCGCACCGCATTTTTACTGGGAGCCACGGTCGTGACGCCGTCCCACGAAGTTGCGTTATAGGCCGTATCACTGACCGACGCGCTGCCCGCGGAAGCGAGCGCCGTATCGATCCCGGCCAGATGCGCTTCCACATTTGCCGAAGCAGCCGAATAGTGCGCCGGCGTGGCCGCTACCGCGACTGAAGTGGCATCAAGTTGTCCGAATACTGTATCCGTAAGTAAGAACAACCCGGCGCCGTCGAGTGACTCAAACAGGAGCACATGGCGGCCGGCGGCGGGCGTGAAGGTGGTCGTTGTTGCGTTTGTCTGACCGGCGCGATAGCTGGCGGGAAAGGTAAGACTCTGTGAACCGGAGCAAACCAAAATGAAACGCACTTTCTTTCCGGCGGCTTCAGTCCCGGAGAAAGAAGTAATGGTGAGATTGCCGGTAAGCGTGCCGGTGTAAACGCCACCCCAAGCAAAGGAACCGGAGCCCGTTGTGGGACTGAGTGCTGTTGTGGGCGTGTAGGGGATGTTATCAAACTTCGGTTCACCACCGAAGGAACCGGTATTATTGGTGATCCCGCCCGAGACCGTGAGCGGCCCTGTGACCGTCAATCCGCCTCCTGCGGTGATAAGACCCGTCGACGTATTTCCAGTCAGGGTGGCACTCGCATGCGTGCCCAGTTTGATGGTATAAGTTTGCGGAGTGAACGTAAGACCCGCGGTAGTCCCATCCGACTTGAAAAGGAGCAACTGATGCGCGTCGTCGAGGCGCATCGCATTCACAAACGGTCCGCCACTGGGACCATTGAACCACAGCCACGACGCGGCAGAGCGATTCACCAGGGATTTGAAAGAGTCGATGGAACCCGTCGGCAGCGAATCATCCGCATAGGTAAACACCGATCCCGGAACCGTCGGTGTGGACGTGCTCTGCGCACCGAAGCTCTGACTATTGCTATCGGAATCGATCGCTCCACCCGAGCTCACGGTGCCGGTTACGGTGAGATTGCCGGATACATTTAGATCAGTCGCGAAGACCGGGGTGGCGGCAACGACAAAGCCGAGCAAAACCCGGCGAATCAAACCAACGGAAAACTCGGAGACACGAGGGAGTGCATGCATGGGGAGGAAAATAAAAGAGGTTGGGAAACCTCACTCGGGGGAATGGAAACTGAATCGGTGGCCCGTCCGTTCAGGAAATTTCCGAAACGAAAATTTTGAATCGTGACGCTGGCAAGCTCATCCGCTTCGCCAACCGAACCAATCTTTGCCTAGAGCAAAGTAAGGAATTTTTCGTCTCTGCAATCCGACACGAAAAAGTGCACGCCGGTTCGAAGGATCAGCGCAGACTATCACACACCTTGGCTCGAGCTTGTTGGCTCTCCTCGCCGCGAGACGGGTGGAAGTCGTGATGCCGACAAAGGCGACGAGGGAACTTCCTCATCACTGATAATAGAAACTCAGCGCGATTTGCTGCTCTTCACCTACCTCCAATTATCCCTCGACCAGAGAGAAGGCCCCATCAGCCACCGGACGGTCGATACCGAGCGCAATACAGCGAAGGATCACATGCCGAACACATCTCATTCGAAATCGCTTTCATCGCCGTGCGATCGCACAGCACAGCCGCGCCGGTCGGCCTTCCACACCAGGCACACACCACCGGCCGCATCGACACCCCAATGCCGTCGCTCTCAATATTCGCCTGAGCCGCCCGGTCGTCTGCGACACACGCAAACCGCCGCACCTGCAGCCCCATTTCCGACATTACAAGGGCCGAGCTCATGCCGCCCTACCTTGGAGCAAGGGAGCAAAAATCTGCTCCCATCCTGCTCCCAACTTCCGCAACTAACTTACCATCAGTTGGTGCCCCCACGGGGAATCGAACCCCGGTTTGAAGAATGAGAATCTCCTGTCCTAGCCGCTAGACGATAGGGGCGGAAACCTGAAGGAAAAGAAAAGCGCACCCAAACGCCGGGCGTCAAGTGCGCAGACAAGTCTTAAACCGTAAACAGCTCCTCCGGCTTGAAAAAGCGGGCCAGCTCGGCCTTTGCGTTCTCGTCGCTGTCGGAGGCATGGCACACGTTCTTCATCATCTCGGTGCCGAAGTCGCCCCGGATCGTACCCTTCGCCGCCTTGCGCGAATCCGTCGGTCCGAG
>JBEHXD010000122.1:0-11425 GCA_048498875.1 Verrucomicrobiota bacterium | reverse complement strand
CTGGCGATAGAGCGTGTAGAGTTTGTTATAGATGGCTTGGGCCGCGGGTTTGGGTTTGTACGCGATTTTCTTCAGGGAGGTCATTTTCCGCTGGGCGGTCGGGAAGTCAGGATGAGCTCCCGCCAGCACCGCGGCCGAAACCGCCGAGCCAAGCGCGCAGGCCTGACTCGAGCCGGACACGAGCATCGTGCAACCAGTGACGTCGGCGTAGATCTGCATCAGCAACGGATTCTTTTCCGCGATACCGCCTGCGCAAACGACGCGGTCGATCGGCACGCCGTATTCCTTGATCCGTTCGATGATGGCGCGGGCGCCAAAAGCGGTCGCCTCGATCAGCGCCCGATAAATCTCCGCCTGCGTCGTGTGCAGCGTGCAACCGATGATTGCGCCGGTGAGCAGGGGATCGACGAGAATGGTGCGATTGCCGTTCTGCCAGTCGAGTGCGAGCAGGCCGCTGGCGCCGGGTTTCTGTTTTTCCACTTCCCTGGTCAGACGGGCGTGGCGGGCGGAATCGCCTTCGCACACGACTTCGACCCACCATTTGAAAATATCACCGACCGCCGACTGGCCGGCTTCGATCCCATAAAAGCCCGGCAAAATTGCCCCAGGGACGATGCCGCAGATGCCGGGGATATCGGGAACCGACTTGCTGGCGGAAACGACGCCGCAATCGCAGGTCGAAGTACCGATGACTTTGACGAGTGTGCCTTCCGCGACGCCGCAACCGATGGCGCCGTAGTGCACGTCGAATTCTCCGATCGCGATAGGAATGCCGGCGGGCAAACCGAGTTTCTTCGCCCAGTCCGGGCTGAGTGCGCCGGCGGACTGTGTGGCGTCGTGGGCTTTTTCATAAAGCCGTTCGCGCAATTCAGCGAGCGCCGGATCGAGCAGCGACAAAAATTCCTTGTCGGGCAGGCCGCCCCAGTCGTCGGAATAAAGCGCCTTGTGGCCGGCGGCGCAGATGCCGCGTTTAATCCGCTTGGGATCGGTGATGCCGGCGAGAACGGACGGCACCCAGTCGCACAATTCCACCCAGGAATACGCGGCGGCGAACACCTTGGGCGCCACGTTCCGGCAGTGCCAAAGCTTCGACCAAAACCATTCCGACGAATACGTATTGCCACACTTGGCGATAAACTGCGGACGATGTTTGGCCGCGAGTTCGGTGATGCGGGCGGCTTCGCGCCAGCTGGTGTGGTCCTTCCACAACCAGCACTGGGCCTCGAGATTTTTCGCCCACTTTTTCGACGAAGCGAGCGGGACGTTATTTTCGTCCACCGGAATCGGACTCGATCCCGTGGTATCGACGCCGAGGCCGACGATCTTTTGCGCGTCGAAGCCGCGGGTTTTTTTGGCCGCGGCGAGGGCGCCGCGCACGCTTTTTTCCAAGCCGTATAAATAATCCGCCGGGTGCTGGCGCGCGAGGTGGTGGTCGCGTTTATCGAGCAGGATGCCTTGCGCGCCCGAAGGGTAGGAGACAACGCTGCTGCCGAGTTCCGCGCCGTCGCTGCAACGAACCACCAGGGCGCGCACCGAGTTTGTGCCGTAATCAATTCCGAGGGTATACACAGCGGCGGAGGCTAGGCGGTGGGCACGGCGGGAAAACAGCGCCGCTACTTTACAGTCACACCAAGGCAAGGCCTCCCTGATCGAGAGGCTGATTATTTTTGTGGGTGGGGTGCCCTCGCCCCGCAATCGCGGATGTCATCCCGCGGGGTGAGGGCACCCCGCCTACAAGGAGCAAAGGCCGAGCTGGGGCTCGACGGTCCCGGGGGGATGATGAAAAAACCGGCAAATGGTTGTTCGCTTTTGATCCCCGCCGGCTGCTATATCCACAAAGCCAGTCATGCTGCGTACCCCGGGCGACTATCCGTCCTCCCTTCCTTTCGAGAAATCACCGCCATGAATGCCAGGACCAGAATTTCCATCGCATTGATTGCATCCACATTAATCCTGGCGGGCTGCGCTTCATCCGGGCCGGGCCTTTATGTCGATTCGTCACTCGCGAAGGGCAAGTCACCCCCGGTTTTCTCCGAAAAGGAAACTCCGACGATTAGTTACTATTGTTCTGAAACATCCGTTTCGGGCGTTGCGATCAAAATCATCATGCAGCCGTTTGGGATCACGGTCCGGCGCCAGTATGCGGCGGTCTCCAGCTCCGAGGGTGTTTCAGACAGCGGCTTCGAGATAGATCATCCCACTCACTTTGATCCGAAACCGAAACGGGAGATGGAATTTCCCGGATTGGTGCCTGGAAACTATACCGCGGAGCTCTGGATCAAGGGACGGAAGGAAAGCAGTCTGGATTTTTCAGTGACCAACTCCGCCGGTTCAGGCTCGTTCCCAAGACACGTCCATTTGACCGGCTCCAGCGAGATTCGCGTCCCACTTGCGTCGGCAAGATACTTTGCGGCCAGAAAATCGATGAATCCGGCCGTCGCCCAGCTTGATGCCTTCGTCGGTTTGACCGATGAACAAAAAACGAAGATAACACTCTTCTATCTCGATGAAGAAGCGTTTGCCCGGCCCCGGCAGATCAGGGAGAAAATCCATCTGCTTTTATCGCCGGAACAGCAAAAACTGTATGACGATGACGGTTGGGCCGGCCGGGCTGTCGAACAGCTCCTGGGTCGACTCAACGAATCAGTCGGACTCACGTCCGAACAGACCGCCGGGATGGCAAAGATCGTCGCGGCCGAAAAACCGGCACCGGAGGAATTTTCTTCGATCGGGGCCAGTTTGGATAAAACATTTGTGGATAGGATTGCCTTGGGCGAGAGCGTGCGGACAGAAATTCTCGCGTTATTGACGCCAGCGCAGCGGAAGATCTACGAGGGGGCGCGGCCAAGGCCCGGTAAAGCGGCAGGCAGGGACGCTCTTCCTCCGCACGATGCGCTTTTACGCGAAAGGGTCACTGACATCGGCGATCTGATTAAGAAGTCCCCGGCGATCACCGCCCGACTTGGTCTGATCACCGAGGTAAAGCCGGTTTGGAGCACGGAGTTAACGTTTGAGGCGACGAGGAAATCAGCCGGGCATCCCGGTTTTGCCAGTGGTCAATTTCGCTACAATGTCGCGGGCAGCGAACGTTCGGAACAGCTTACGGTTTACTGGGAGAAAGTGTCGCCGACTGCTCCGCTCGCCATCGTCAAAATCCAGAGCGGGACAGGCGAGGTCGTGACCGAGCAGCTTCACTTGTGAGCGGAGCGGTAGGGCGGATTATCCTTATCCGCCGAACGTTCGTTCGCGATATCATGAGCGGGTATCTCGATCTCGGCGATTATCCTGACGGCGGATTAGGGATAATCCGCCCTACCTTCAGGCACGTGGCCTGGAGGGCAGGCGCAAAAAAAGCGGGATCATTTGATCCCGCTTGTGCGAAACCTGAAGGTAGTTCAACCGGCTCTCACTTGTCCGGGCGCTTGTATTCCTTGTGGCCTTCGCGCTGCATCTGACCCAGTTCCTTCATCAGGGCGGCGGCGGCGGTGTTGTCGTTGGCTTTAAAGGCGTCGCTGAGCTTGTCGAGCTTGGCGGCAAACTCCTTCATCTTCGCCTGATAGTCATGGATGAATTTCGGCCGGTCCGCTTCCGGGAGATCCTTCGCCTTGTCCGGCTCCAGCGTCGACGCTTTCAGGGCGCCTTCCTTCACGATGGCAACCTGCTCGACGGAATTGGCGTTGCTGGCGGCGTCATTCACCTGTTTGCGCAGTTTGCGCCAGGCGCCGTTGAGCTTTTCCATCGTTTTGCCCAGCTCGGTGTCCGGTTCCTTGTGCTCATGCTGGGAGTGCTCGCCAGCAGGGGGCGGGGGCGGTCCGTCCGCGCGGATCAGGGCCGCGGCCGGAAATAATACGGTAAGAGCCAGGGTGAGGGGCAGGAGGCGTTTATTCATGGTTTGGACAAAAAGGAAGTTAGGTGACGGTCGTGGGAAAAGCCAGAGTGGAGTGGGTGGCCGCGGGAGGTGCTTTTAACGCGGGATACTTGACGGTAATTTTAGGAGGCGGTTGCGCATGGAGACGACGCGATAAAGATGCGGTTTCACCCCCTGTTCCGGTTATTTTGTTGCCCTTCCCCCGCGGTTCGCGCCGCTTGAGCCACTGCCGATGTCACCGTTCCGTCCAACGCCATGAGCGAGATCACTGTCGTCCTGCAAGCCATCGGGCGGGGCAGTGAATGTGCCGCGGAGGAGTTGCTCCCCCTCGTTTACGCGGAATTGCGCCGGCATGCGTCGCTTCGCATGGCGCAGGAATCGGCGGGACAGACCCTTCAGCCCACGGCGCTCGTGCACGAGGCCTGGCTGCGGATGTTCGGGGACGGCGAGCGGCGCTGGCAGAACCGGGCGCATTTCTTTGGCGCGGCGGCCCAGGCGATGCGGCGGATTCTCATTGAAAATGCCCGCCGCAAATCCCGCGTGAAACGCGGTGGCGGGCAGGTGCGGGTCGAGATCGAGCAGGGGGATTTGGTCGACACCACTCCGGACGACAAGGTGCTCCTGATCGACGATGCCCTCGTGCGGTTGCAGACGGAGGATCCGGAAAAAGCGCGCGTGGTGGAGCTGAAGTTTTTCGGCGGTCTGACGAACCAGCAGGTGGCGGAAGCGATGGCGTGCACCGAGCGCACCATCGAGCGCCACTGGGCCTACGCGAAGGCATGGCTTTTCCAGAGCATTCGCACGCAGCAATAATCAGGTTTTGGGGTGCGATTTTTGTCGGGTTTTCCGGACAAAACGCGCATGGTGGGAGGGGAACCGAAACATGAACGCCGAGCCGCAACGCGAAGAAGAACTGTTCGATACCGCGCGCCGGATGACGGATGCGAGCGAACGTGCGATTTTTCTCGGCCGGAGTTGCGCCGGCAATCCTGCGATGCGGCACCGGATCGAGGCGTTGCTGGCGGCGGAAGCGGAGGCGGACGAATTTTTCGCCGAGGGCGCGACGGTGCTCACGCGGCCCGGCGCGGCGCTGCAATTTTCCGCCGAGTTGCTTTCCTCGGCGAATCTGCGGGCGCAGTCCCTGGGGGAGGAACCGCTGGGATCGCGCATCGGCCGGTATAAATTGCTGGAGAAGGTCGGGGAGGGCGGTTGCGGGGTGGTCTACATGGCCGAGCAGGAAGAGCCGGTCCGGCGGCGGGTCGCGCTGAAAATCATCAAGCTCGGCATGGAGACGAAAAGCGTCATCGCGCGGTTTGAAGCGGAGCGGCAGGCCCTCGCAATGATGGATCATCCCAACATCGCGCGCGTGTTCGACGCCGGCGCCACGGACCGCGGACCGCCCTATTTCGTCATGGAGCTGGTGCGCGGGGTGAAGATCACCGAGTATTGCGATCGCAACCGGCTCACCATCCGTCATCGGCTCGATTTGTTTGTCCAGTGCTGTCACGCGATCCAGCACGCCCACCAGAAGGGCATCATCCACGGTGACATCAAGCCGTCGAACATCATGATCGCGTTGCATGACGGCGTGGCGGTGCCCAAGGTGATCGACTTCGGCATTTCCAAGGCTACGGAAGCGCGCCTGACCGACCGGAGTTTGTTTGCGACCTTCGCGGCGTTGATTGGCACGCCCGCGTACATGAGTCCCGAGCAGGCCGAGATGGGCGGCGTGGACATTGATACGCGCAGCGATATCTACAGCCTCGGGGTGCTGCTGTATGAATTGCTCGCCGGGAAAACCCCGTTTGAGTCGAAGGAATTATCGAAAGTGGGGCTCGACGAAATGCGCCGCACACTGCGCGAAAAGGAACCGCCGCGACCCTCCGCGCGGCTGGTGGCGTTGCCAGTGGCGGAACTAAAAACGGCGGCCGAGGCCCGCTGCGAGGAGCCGGCGGAACTGATTTCCCTGGTTCGCGGCGACCTGGACTGGATCGTGATGAAGGCGCTGGAGAAGGATCGCAGCCGCCGCTACGAAACGGCCAACGGTCTTGCGATGGACATCCAGCGCCACCTGGGCAACGAGCCGGTGGTGGCCCGCCCGCCCAGCTGGCGTTATCGCCTCCAAAAATTGATCCGGCGCAACCGCGTGGTGTTTGCGGCGGGCGGCGCGGTGGCGCTGGCACTCGTGATCGGCATGGGCACGTCGACCTGGCTGTTCCTGCGCGAACGCGAGGCCCGCCAGCGGGCCGTGGCGGCCGAGCAGCAGCAGGCCCGTTTGCGGCACAAGGCGGAAACGCGCGAGAAAATCACCCAGGCGGTCTTGCTGGCGAAGCAGGAGAAATTCGCCGAAGCCGACGCGATGCTCGATGAGGCGACGCTGATTGAGCCGAGCGTCGACGCGTCGACCGTGCTGCGCGCGATCGGTGAATGGCATGTAGTGCACAGCCGCTGGAAGCCCGCCGCGGAACGGTTGACGCAGCTGTTGCGGGCCAACCAGCTCGATGCCCTCGACAATGCCACGCTCGACTGCCTGCGCTGTGGACCGGTGTTGCTCGAACTGGGCGATACGGGAGCCTATGAACGGTTTCGCGACGAGACCACGGGCCGTTTTTCCGGCAACGCCATTCCGGCGGCGGATCGCATTCTCAAAATCTGTCTGTTGTTGCCGCCAGACAAAAAACAGGCGGCGGCGCTGCTGCCGTTTGCCAATGCCACGGCCAAAAGCTTTGCGGAAGCAGAGGTGAGCGGGGATATCTTTCAGGCGGCGTGGCTGTCCGTTTCGCTCGCGCTGTGGGAATATCGCTCGGGCAATCAGGTGAAGGCCGAGGAGTGGTGCCGGCGGTGCCTCGGGTATGCGGAGGTCAATGCGCCGCGCACGGCGACGGCGCACATCATCCTGGCGATGGCCTTGAACCGACAGCCCGGTCGTGGCGTCGAGGCGCAGGCGGAACTGAATGCCGGTCGCGAGATCGTGGAAAACAAATTCAAGTTGAGTCTCGGTTCGCCGGTGCAGGGTTTTTGGTTCGACTGGATTTTCGCGCGCATCCTGTTGCGGGAAAGTGTGACGTTGATGGAAGCGCCGCCCCCACCGGCGGCGACCGAATCACGGCGCTGAGCAGTTGATTCGGATGTACGTTGAGAGGTGGCGGACGAAGAACTTATCCGCGGCACGCAGGGAAAAATAAATCTTTCCTGATTTCCCGGAAAGGCTGTCGGGTTTTGGCAGTGATTGGCGCATGAGGAGCCAAACCCTTCCCGTGCTTTCGTTTGGTGGACCATTCTTTTCCCGCGGCCCACGCGACGATTGTGCGCACCCCTCCATCCGATGTTTCGCCTCACTCATCTTGCGTATTGCGCGGCAGCCTCGGCTGCCGCGAGTGGCGGGCTTCGCGCCCAGCAAAATCCGCCTGCGCCGACGTTCACCAACGTCACCGTGCACGACCCCTCGGTGGTGCGCTCGGGCAGCACCTATTATGTTTTCGGATCGCACATGGCCTCGGCCAGCACCACCGACCTGATTCACTGGACCCAGATTTCAACGACTGCGGCGTATCCCAACCCCCTGATTCGAAATCAGAATCCGCAGACCGAATTTTCCGAAGCGCTGGCGTGGGCGCAGACGACGACCTTTTGGGCGCCGGATGTGATCAAGCTCGCGGACAATCGTTACTATTACTATTATTGTGCCTGCAAAGGTGACTCACCACTCAGTGCCCTGGGTCTCGCGGTGTCGGATTCAATTGCCGGCCCCTACAGCAATGTTGGCATCCTGTTGAAATCGGGAATGACCGGGCTGAGTCCGGACGGCACGGTGTACAACAATGCGGTTCATCCCAATGTGGTCGATCCCTCGGTGTTTTTCGATCAGACGGGAAAACTTTGGATGGTGTATGGGTCCTATTCGGGCGGGATTTTCATTCTCCCGCTCGATCCCGCGACGGGACAGCACGTCGCGGGTCAGGCCTACGGCAAAAAACTTATCGGCGGCAACAACAGTACAATCGAAGGACCGTACATCATCTACAGTCCGGAAACGACCTACTACTATTTGTTCTTCACCTTTGGCGGACTGGATGCGAACGGCGGCTACAACATCCGCGTGGGGCGTTCGAGAAATCCGGACGGTCCCTACCTCGATGCGGCCGGCAACGATCTGACCAATGTGAAGGGCGCGCCCGGCACGTACTTCGACAACGCCTCGATCGCGCCTTACGGGGTGAAGCTGATGGGCAATTATCAGTTTCTCCACGCCGCGGGCGAACCGCAGACCACGAGCCGCGGTTATGTTTCACCGGGTGGTGCGTCGGTGAATTACGACCCGTCGACCGGAAAATACCTGTTGGTTTTTCACACCCGATTTGTAGGGCGCGGCGAGGAGCACGAGGTGCGGGTGCACCAGCTGTTTTTGAATGCCGACGGCTGGCCGGTGATCGCACCGCAACGCTACGCGCAGGAAACCATTGCGACCGCGGACGCGAATCAGATTCCCGGCGACTTCAAGTTGATCAATCACGGCAAGGATATCACGGCCACGGTTAAGACCTCGTCGGTTGTCACGCTCAACGCAGATCACTCGGTTGCCGGTGCCGTTACAGGCAGCTGGCAATTGACGGGCGACCATTACGCGACGCTGACACTGGGTGGCGCAGTCTATCGCGGCGTGTTCGCGCGGTTGTGGGATGATGACAATCAGGTGTGGACACTGACTTTCACCGCCGTGTCAGGGGACGGCGTGTCGGTTTGGGGCAGTAAAGTCACCAGTTCGGTCGTCGCAACGGCACCGTCGATTACGACCCAGCCCGGCAGCCAGACCGTGACGGCGGGCAGCTCGGTCGCGTTGACGGTGGTGGCCAGCGGAGTCCCTACGCCCACGTACCAATGGAAAAAGGATGGAAATCTGATCAGTGGGGCGACCGGCGCCACCTATTCGATCGCGAGTGTCGGGACCACCGACGCAGGAAATTATACGGTGATTGCCAGCAATGCATCGGGCAGTGCCACAAGCACCCAGGCGACTCTGACGGTGGTTGCGAATCGTCTCGCCAGCGAGACGGTGACCACCGGTCATGGGGTGACATTATCCGCGACCGGCGCCAGCGGCAGCATCCAGTGGCAGGTCTCTTCAGATGGTTCCTCCTGGAACAATCTTTCGAATGGCGGACCTTATGCGGGCGCGACCACTTCGGTGCTCTCCATTACCAATGCAGGTTCGGCCCAGAACGGTTTGAGGTACCGGTTTGTTGCGACGGATAATGGCAGTGTATCGACCAGCGTGGCGGCGACTTTGACCGTGGCGCAGGCCTTTTTTCCCTTTCCGACCAGTATTGCGAGCGATGGCTCGGGCAATCTGTTGGTCGGTGACGCCGACGCGAATACGATTCAGAAAATTTCCGCGACCGGAATTGTGACGCTGCTTGCCGGAGCCAGCGGGACATCGGGAACAGCTGATGGCACGGGCAATGCCGCGCGGTTCAATCAACCGGGGGGACTGGCCGTGCTGGGCAACGGAACGGTGATCGCGAGCGATACGGCCAATGGCACGCTTCGCAGCATCACCACGGGCGGTGCGGTCACTACGCTGGCAGGAGCATCGGGGAACCGCGGTAACACTGACGGTACCGGCATTGCGGCCACGTTTTCATCCCCGATTGGAATTTCCCGGGACTCGACCGGCGTGATTTATGTGGCGGACGCGATGAACCATACGATCCGCCGGGTGACATCAGCAGGCGTGGTTACGACTTTTGCGGGAGGAGCAGGTGTGACGGGATTTGTCGACGGCACCGGCACAAACGCCCGGTTCAATTACCCCAGTGGAATCGCGATTGATGCCAGCGGCACGATCTACGTTGCGGATACGACCAACAATCTGGTGCGAAAGATCACCAGTTCCGCGACGGTCAGCACGTTGGCCGGGGTGCAAAACGTCGCGGGATATTCCGACGGAGCAGGGAGCGCGGCGCTTTTTAATCATCCGGGAGGAATGGGGGTGGATGCAGCTGGCAATATCTACCTTGCCGACACGGACAACTCCATCATTCGAAAAATCACTCCGACGGGTTCGGTGACCACGATTGCCGGGCTTGCGACAATTGCCGGCCTGGAGAACGGTAATGGCGCCTACGCCCTCTTCAATCACCCGCAGGCATTGTGCGTGGACTCCGGTGGCACGATTTTTGTGGCTGACACGGGCAATGCGGCGATTCGCAAAATCGATTCGAATGGAAATGTCAGCACGCTCGCCTTGTCGGCGGATTCGACACCCACCCCAACGCCGACCCCGACGCCGACTCCGGGTCAGACTTCCACTCCGCCCGCTTCATCCGGTGGCGGCGGGGGTGGTGGGGCGGTGGAGGCATGGTTTGTAGCCAGCCTGATGCTGCTGGGGTTGATGCGCCGTCAAAAGGCCAACAAAGTGTTTCCCGCGACGGCGTCGCGGTGATTCACGGCGCTTTCAGCCCGGGAATGCAGTAATGGGATCGAATAAAAAATTATTTTTATGCGCAGTTGTCGGGTTTTGCCCGCAAATGGCGCATTTACGCATGAACCACGCCCTGTGAAATTTCCCGGGAGTGGATTTCAAGTTCCAACCTCATGACTACTACACAATACCCTAAGTCGCGCGGACAGGCTTCTGCTGGTGGCAGAAACCTCGCTGCGCTGTCGTCCGTTTGGGCGCTTTCGCTGGCCCTCGGATTTCTTCCTGCCCACGCCCAGGAACAAAAAACCACCGAAAATTCCAAAACTGAAGCACCGGTGGTGCTGGATGCCTTTGTCGTGAAGAGTGTCCGCGCCAGTTTGATGACGGCGCAGGACATCAAGTCCAACACGCCTGCGTTTGTGGATTCGATCGTGGCGCAGGATGTGGGCAAGCTGCCGGACAACACGGTGGCCGATGCGTTGCAACGTGTCGCGGGTATTCAAGTGGCTCGCGGAGCGGGTGAAGCATTCAATCCGGTGATCCGCGGATTGCCGGCCATCGAGGGTACAATCAATGGCTACGAAGTTTTCACGGGGGTGGGTCGCGGAGTGGCGTTTCAGGATATCCCCGCGGAAATGATCGCAGGACTGGATGTGTATAAATCGTACATGCCCGATCAAATTGAAGGCGGTATCGCCGGTACGATCGACGTAAGGCTTCACCGGCCGTTTGATTTCGGGGAAGGCCTCACGACCGCGGGGAATGTGCGGGGATTGTACAGTGACCAATCAAAGAAGGACAGTGTGTTCCTCAGTGGCCTGGTGAGCAAACATTGGAAGGATGATAATGGAGAATTCGGCGTGTTACTCGATATCTCCTATCAAAGACGCCAATATGAAGATCAGGTGTTTGATAATTGGGTGCATTATCCCGCAGACTTTGACGTTGCGGCTGATGCGAGTGGGAAAATGGGATATTTTGCCGACAACTTTGGGTTTCAAGTCATCCCCGGTGATCGCAAGCGCCCGGCGGCCGAGCTTGCACTCCAGTGGAAAAACAAAAGCGGGCTCGAGCTCTATTCGGAGACCTCTGGAAATTTTGAGGTTTCAAATTTTCAATGAAATTGAATTTACGCT
>JBEHXD010000121.1:0-11431 GCA_048498875.1 Verrucomicrobiota bacterium | reverse complement strand
TCGACAAGACACCGGCGACAAATTGGAAAGTCACATGGCATTGGGACCTGATGTTTCCCTTTGCCCGGCCGGTAACCGCGGAAGGGTTCGATCTTCCAACGGTGAAGGAGGGAATCAACTACGCGAGGCCCCCGCGTGGCGTCCTCGAAGACCTCCTCGCCGTCCGGCTGCACCTTGACGATTGCGACGAAACCAACGGCCCGCTTCGTGTATCGCCCGGCAGCCATCGCGGGGGAATTTTCAGGAGCACGGAGTTGTCCGGTGTGGTGGACCGAAATGGATCTGCGGTCTGTCTGGCAAAAACCGGTGAAGCTCTCCTGATGCGACCCCTGCTCATTCACGCATCCTCGAGTGCCACCGTACCGAAACACCGGCGGGTCCTTCACCTCGTATATCACACCGGCGCATTCATCGCCGAGCCTTGGCAGCGTGCATTCCGGCCAGGTGGTCCCGCCCGCAACGGAACTTCGGGCGCAGGGACCACCGAATTTTCACTCAATTCCCCGGCGTAACCATGTGGCAGAAAACTCTCGGGGCATCTGGCGCTTATTGGTTCGAGGCGACGCGGGTGACTCTGCCGCCGCCGAAACTTTGCGGGGCGACGTCGTAAAATAGCTGCTGCTTGGGTGTCAGCAGCGTGCGGATCTGCGCGCTGATTTTTTGTCGAAGGTCCATTTCCTGAGTCGTGCGCTCCCCGCTGGAGGCGATCTTTTCCAGAGCCGGCATTTCATTTGCGAAGATCTTTTCGGCGAGGGCCTTTTGTCCGGGGGTGAGATTCACCAGCTCGTCCAGTTTTGCGACCTGCGGGTTGACGGAAGGACCGGGCGACCGATCGTCGTCGTAAAGTTTTTGCTGCTCGGGCGTCAGACGGGTGCGAATCTGTTCCCTGATTTCCCGGCGAAGGGCGTCATGGGCCGGTATGCCCTCTTCACTGGACGGAATGGCCAGCATTCTCGAATCAACGGCAGCATAGATTGCCGTCACTTCGGCTTTTTGCCGGTCGGTCAGGCCGACGAAAGCGTCAAGACGTTTGACCGAGAAATCGATGAAGTTTTTCGAGAAGGCGACCTTCGACCCCGCGGAGGGCTTGGCGGCAGTTTGGGGAGTACGGGAGACCCGGCGCGGTACGGGAGAATTGTCGACGTAATCCGTGCGGCCGCTGACTGAGAACTTAAGGCTGTTTTGCAGCCGGCCTTTAACCCAAATTTCTGCCGTATAGTTTCCGGCCTCCAAACCGGGGATCAATAACTCCTCGTAAACGGGGGAGTCATTATTGTCGGTTCCGTGGCCAACAAGGTTGTTGGGCAGGTCACCATAGACGGCGCCGTTGATCACGACAGTGCTGGGGACGTAGTCGCGCCAGACCAGGCGGTCGTCCGGTTGCTGCCGCAGTTTGATGACACAGCCGGAAGATGCGGAGTCACCTACATTGGCGTACGGTATCGTGTACTGAAGCGTGGGGATCTCGCCTGAAACAAAACACGGCTTCGGTTTTCCCGAGGCACTGAACCGGCTGATTTGAAGATCGGGTTTGGATGCGTAGGCAGCAGTCAGCATCAGGGTGGATGCGACGATCAGGACGGATGCTTTGGTCAGGGAGGCCATGGGTAGAATGGATTACCGTGATGAGGGATTGAGGCAAATGCCGGGAAGAGGGACCGCGATCACCCACTACCTTATAAGGATTGATGGATACTGCAAGAAGACAGATTGGGGGGAAGGGAAGAAGGGTGAGCGGTGAGCAGTCAGCAGTGATTGATCGTGCGGATCTTGTTCGGTTTGCCGTTTGGTGTGATGCTCGCTCGTGCATTCCCGGGGAGGAACGTCGGTTTCTTTTGGGTTCATCTGGGTGATTCCTGATATACTTGGATTCTGAATCCCTCCGTTCTCTCTGTTACCTCCTGTTCAATTTCCCCTGTCTGAATTAGTGTCCTATTAGTGGCTATTAGTGGTCAAAAACGGATCCGTTTCGCCTCGCAGTCTAATGTGATAAGACGAAGGCGTTTGCCAGCCGGCGGAATTCGGGTGGAGTAATCCCATTCCGATTTTCCCCATGCCCTCAACCCTCGCTCGTTTACTGGCTGCCATGTCGCTTTCACTTCTTGCCGCCCTGACGTTGAACGCCGCCGGCCAGCCGGAGCGGAAGCGCGTTGCGATCGTGATGGATGACGGCCCGATTCCCGAGCACAATGCGACCTATCTGGCGTTGTTTGCGCGCGAGCACATCCATATCACCTTTTCCCACGTGGGAAGAAATGTGGCCGCGCATCCGGAACTGGCCAAGGCCGTGATTGCGGGTGGACATGAAATCGCCAATCACTCGTACACACATCCGCATTTGAAGGAACTGACCGATGCGGAGGTGGAGCGCGAGATCGCCTCCGCGCAGACGGCGATCAAGGACGCCTGCGGCTATACCCCAAAATGGTTTTGGGCGCCGTTTCTCGAATATGATGATCGCATCGCCGCCGCGGCGAAGAAGGCGGCCGGACTGACTCATTTCCCCTGGAAGGACAAACATTTCATCGGCTCGCTCGACTGGGAGGCGACGACGACCGGGGAAAAATTCCGCGAGCTTTGCACAACCGGCATCGTCGACGGAACCGTGATTCTCGTGCACGAATGGCCACAGGTGACCTTTGATAATTTGCCCGCGGTCATCACCGAGCTCAAAAAGCAAGGGGTGGAATTCGTGACCTTCAGCGAATTGGCAAAGTAAAACGGGAATGGTTCGCAAATCGGTTTCTAACCGGAGTTTTGGCCCACGAAACACACGAAAGGGCACGAAAAAAGATTCACCCCCAGTGGCGGTTTTGCGGAGCGGCGGAACCCCGTTTGAGAAGGCTTGGATGACGGGATTGGACGCAGGTTGTGAACGTGGCTTGTCATTCTGAACGAAGTGAAGAATCCACGGATGCGGGCGTGTTATTATTTACGCTTACCGTACAATCCCCGAAGGCCTGCCACGGAGGCACCTGCAAATTACCTTTTGCATTGGCGCTGTCCCTGCATAGTCTCCGTGCAGGTCTGCATCCATCGAGATGAATCGTATCCAATTCCGACCGCATCCTATTGGGAACCAAGACCAAAACTGTCGGTCGGTTTTATAAACGAGTGAAAAAAATTCCTTCATCGTCATGGGAAAAGGTATTGGTGCTGGCCGTTCATCCTGATGACGAATCGCTCTGCGCGGGAGGATTGATCCAGCAGGCGATCTCCCGCGGCGGCGAGGTCCGCGTCATTTTCCTGACCGACGGCGACAATAATCCGTGGCCCCAGCGTTACGTGGAACGTCGCTGGCGGCTCGATGCGGCCGACCGGGCGCGCTGGGGAAAACGGCGCGAAGGGGAGGCGCTGGCGGCGCTGGAGTGTCTGGGACTTTCCCCGGAGGCGGCCGCGTTCTGGCACTATCCGGATCAGGGGCTCACGCAAATCCTGAACGAAGGCGGCGAGGAGTTGATTGCGAAACTGGCGGCTGAGATCAGCCGGTGGCAGCCGACCCTGGTGCTCGCTCCCTCGCTGCATGATTTGCACCCCGACCACAGCGCGCTCGCCGTGCTGCTGCAATTCGCCCTGGAGCGCGACGGATTCCGCGACGCGACTCCATTTCTGCTGCTTGATTACCTGGTACACACCCGCGGGGATGAGATTCCCGGGGAATCGCTCGAACTGACGCTCTCGGAGGAACAGGTCGCGGTGAAACGGCAGGCCATTCTCAGCCACGCCTCGCAGATGGCGCTTAGCCGCGGTCGCTTTGTCGCCTTTGCCCAGCCCACGGAGGTTTTTCAGCTTTTCCCGGAGAATCCCGACTCGCGCAATGGCCGGGGATTGCCGTCGGCGCAGCTGATCGACGAAACGCTTTGTCTCGAACTCAACCGTCTGGCCTCGGCCGACACCTTGTTGATTGCCGCACAAACGGAGGAAAATTCCGTGCGGCTGTCGCTGCGCCAGGAATCGGATGAGCGGCTGATGGTGAGCGATGCGGGTTCCGGCGAGTTTATCGCTTATGCCCGTTTGATCCGCAACAACGCGGTGGATAAAATCCATCTGCCGGCGGGCCTGGTCTCCTCCGCGGAAACGATCTTCACCAAGTTTGTTTCCAAGAGGGGATTTTTCGACCAGGCGGGATGGAGCCGCATCTCCCTGGCGCCCGCGCGCCGTGAATCGCTGCTGGCCGGCGCCTCCCGGAATGGCGAAGCGCGGGTGTGTGCCGTCATTCCATGCTATAACCTCGAAGGCATCTGTGGGGCGGTCGTTCGCGCGGCCGCCGGATTTGCCGACCAGGTTATTGCCGTGAACGACGGTTCCGTGGACGAAACCGATTCGGTCTTGCGGGCGGTGGCAGCGGAATGTCCGAATGTGGACGTGCTCAGTCTGCCAAAAAATTGTGGCAAAGGCATCGCTTTGCTGGAGGCGTTCCGGCGCGCGGTCGGTCGCGATTCGTTCGATATTCTCGTGACACTCGATGGCGACGGTCAGCACCGGCCGGAGGATATTCCCCGTCTGGCCCGCGAAATGATCGATGGAGGCCATGCCCTTGTGATCGGAGAGCGGCTGGCTCGCAAAAAAATGCCCCTGCGCAGCCGGTTCGGCAACACGATCACCGCCGGCGTGCTGAAGTTGGTTTATCCCGCCGCGCCCACTGACACCCAGTCCGGATACCGGGCATTTCATCGCGATTTTGTCCGGGAAATTGTCGAGAAGATCCACGGCGGCCACTACGAAACCGAATTGGAGATTCTCCTGCTCGCCCTGAGGCAGGGACGCAGCCTGGGTTCGGTCACCATCCCGACGGTTTATCTCGATGGCAACCGGCTGTCCCATTTCCGGCCGATCGTGGATTCATGGCGGATTTATCGCGCGCTTTTCCGCTGGCAGTTCTGAGAGTGGGCGATCCCGGTTGGATTTTTTCCCGCGAAACACGCGAATAGACGCGAAATGAATTCAACGCGGCCATTTGTTGACATCATCAAGTTCGCTGGATGCACGGGTGAAAATCTTTCTCGGTGACCTCCGTGGTTCTCAGTGAACTTGTGTCGCAAAAAACTCAGGATTTAGCGTACAGGTTGTACACGTGGTGCTTTGAGCCGCGGACACGATATTGGCTCGCCCCGAGCGGTTCGATCTTTGCCGGTGAAAATCCCTGAAGCGCACGAATGTTTTCGAGCGGCACGGGCCGGCGCTTCGGCACGTCGTTCCAGCCGAGAAGAAACATTCCCCCGGGACGCAGGCAGCGGTGGACTGCGGAAAAAGCCGATTCCACCTCCTCCGGGTCATTGAGGCCCCAGCCGAACACTCCGTTGCAGATCACCAGATCAAGACTTCCCGGTCCAAAATGCGCCGTCAGGTTCGTCAGGGAATCGACGATGTGCAGTTGGGAACCGAAGATTTTCTTTTTCGGATTGTAGTCGAATGTCCAATAGGTCTGCGCGGGAAACCATTTCCGATACCCATAGGTATACCAGGCACAGCCGACAAAAAGGACGCGCGGCAATGACGGCTGGGCCGAAAGCCAAGGCAGGATTTTGCGTTCGAGTACGGTTCGATCGTTCGTCCCTAAAAAGAAATCCACCTGAAACCGGTCAATAAACCATTTGGTGAGCTGTCTGAGCATGAAAGGAGGCTTGGCCCGTTGAGGGAACGCGATATTGGCTTACCGTCAACTCGCGTTCGCCTGGAAAAGACTGCGGCGATGCATCGCCGCTTTTGAGCGGTCTCGTGGGATCGCACTTCCGCTCAATGGGCGCGAGCGGGTCAACGGGGAACTGGACGCCCGACTGATAAGGTGAGGAAAATCAGTTTCCCGGGACAAATTGGGTTTCCTCCGGTCCATTAAAAGATGGGATTTCCGCGGTCACAATCACTCGCGCGACTTGATGCGAAAATAAAGGATTTCATTTCCGCGTACCATCTGCGCATTGCCCCGTATTCATGACTATTTCCCTCAAATCGAAACGTGTGATGGTCACGGGTGGAAGTTCGGGGCTTGGTGAGGCCACGGCAATGGCGGCTGCGGCCGCCGGTGCAAGGGTGGCGATCGTCTACTCGCACAATTCCGTCAAGGCGGAGGCGGTGGTGGCCAGGATCGGTGCGACCGGGGCGGAGGCATTCGCGATCAAGGCGGATGTTTCGAGCCCGAAGGCGGTGGCAAAATTGTTTGCCGCAGTGGACAAACGATGGGATGGGATCGACGCGTTGGTCAATAACGCCGGTATCGATGGCAAGCGGGCACTCGCGTGGAAAGCGGAGTTTGCCGATTGGAACAAAGTCGTGCAGATAAATCTGAATGGGGTTTTCCTGTGTGCGGCCGAGGCATTGAAACGCATGATTCCCGCGAAACGCGGCGTCATCCTGAACGTGACCTCCGTGCATGAAATGATTCCGTGGGCGGGTTACAGTGCCTACACCGCGAGCAAGGCGGGGGTGGCCATGATGACCAAAACGCTGGCGCAGGAGGCGGCCCCTCATGGCATCCGGGTGCTGGCGATCGCCCCGGGCGCAATCAGGACCCCGATAAATCGCGCGGTGTGGAGCAGGCCAAAGGCGCTGAAAGACCTTCACAAAAAAATTCCGCTGAAACGCATGGGCGAGCCGGCTGAGATTGGGGCTGTGGCCGTGGTCCTGATTTCCGACGTGGCTTCCTAAATGACGGGGTGTTCCGTCATGGTGGATGGCGGCATGACGGATTTTCCCGATTTTGCGCACGGCGGCTGAGGGCGGAAGTTTGAGGCGACCGGTTGGATGATGATCATTCGCTGCGGCGGGGGCCAAAGCGTGGCAGAGTTTGCCAAAAAGCGTGCGAAACGCGCGGATTTGGCTATCCACGACGGTCACGGGCGATGAAGCGATTTTTCAGAATCCTGTTCTGGCTATGCTTGGCAGCGACGGTGGCGGCAATCTTACCGCCGGTCCTGTTTTTGGTGAACGTCTGGCGGCACGATGGCCGCGCGGCGCTGGCGGCGGCCGCGCCGGGTCGGAATGATGCCAGTCACTTGAATGACGTGGTTCCCGGCGAGGTGATTCCGGTGGCCCGGAATTTACCGGAGGCGGAAAAGCAGCTGGTCGCGCTGGTTCGTCGCGCGGTCGTTGAACACCGGCACATCGCGATCAGTGGAGCCCATCATTCCATGGGCGGACATGCGTTGCTGCCCGGGCAGATTGTTTTGGATATGCTGTCCTTTAATGCAATGGAGCTGGACCGCCAGAACCGGGTGTTGACGGTGGGCTCGGGCGCGCGTTGGTCGGAGGTGATTCCTTTCCTCGACAAGGAAGGATTCGCCGTTGGGGTGATGCAATCGAACAACGATTTTTCCGTGGGCGGTTCGATTTCCGTCAACTGTCACGGCTGGCAAAATGATTCTCCGCCCATCGCGAGCACGGTGCTGGGCTTGCGGCTGCTTCTGGCCGACGGTTCCATCAGGACCTGCAGCCGCACGGAAAATCCGGAACTGTTCGGCCTGGTGCTCGGCGGTTACGGATTGTTCGGGATAATTCTCGACGTGAAACTGCGCGTGGTGCCCAACGAATATTACGTCGCCGAGGCGCATCGCGTGAAGCCGGCGGATTACAATTTGCGTTACCATGAGCTGGCCGGAGCGAATCCAGCCATTGGCATGGCCTATGGCCGCATCAACATTGCGCCGAACGGATTTTTTCAGGAAGCGATCATTACCGTTTTCAAACGACGGACCACGGATCGGCCGGTGAAGGATACCGTCGTCGAGGAAAAATCGGATTCGTTGAAACGGATTGTTTTCCGGGGTGAGGTCGGCAGCGGCTACGGGAAAAATCTGCGCTGGTGGTTGGAAAACCTCGTGGGGGAAAAGGGTGGGGAGTTGCTGGCGCGAAACCGGATCATGAACGAACCGTCGCTGTGGTTTGCCAATCGCGATCCGGACCGCACCGATATCCTGCAGGAATATTTTGTGCCGGTGGCGCGGATCGGGGATTTTGTGGAGGCTGCCCGGCCAATTTTGACGCGGCATCAGGCCGATTTGCTCAATGTGACGGTAAGAAACGTGGAAAAGGATTCCGATTCATTCCTGCGCTACGCGCGCGAGGAGGTTTTTGGACTCGTGATGCTCTTTAACCAGAAACGCACCGCACCGGCGGAAGCCGAAATGCGTTTGCTGACGCAGGATCTCGTCGATGCCGTGCTGGCCTGCGGAGGCACGTATTACCTGCCCTACCGTGCCCATCCGCGACGGGAGCAGTTTGACCGCGCGTACCCGCAAGCCCGCGAATTTTTCGCGAAAAAACGGATCTACGATCCCCAGGAAATTTTTCAGAACGAATTCTACCTGAACTACGGCACGGGAATCCGCGACTAGTCTGGAGGACAGAAAACCAATAGCCGTTTTTTACCCCAAATATCGTTGTCTGACCGATCATCGCTCTGACGCGTGAGGGTAGGGCGGACTATCCCTAGTCCGCCGTGCTGTGGCTGCGACTCAATCAAGGCGGATTAAGGATAATCCGTCCTGCCATCGAGTTTCTTCGCCTGGAGAATGAGACGGCGGTATTCGCGCGGGGTTTGTCCGGTGAGCCGTTTGAAGGCCTGGAAGAAATGGAAGCGGTTGGAGAAACCGCTCTCCACGCCGACCGTTTCAAGTTTCAATCTTAAATTCGGGATCAGCCGTTTCGCGTGCTCGACCCGCAGGCGCGTCAGTTCCTGGTGCATCGTGCGTCCGACATGCTGGGTGAAAATATCGTGGATCCGGCGCTGTGAGACGCTCAGGTCATCCGCGATCTGCTGGATGCTGCGGTTTTCACGGTAGTGATCGCGGAGGAAACGCAACAGGCGTGCGGCCTCCGGATCGGGAATGGCGACAGTGTCGGTGGAACGCCGTACCGTGACCCCGCGCGGGGCGATGATCAGTGGTTCCAGCTTTTTTCGTTCCCCATCCATCAGGCGATCAAGCACTGCTGCGGCCTCATAGCCCTGCCGTTCGAAATCGAGGTTGATGCTGCTCAGCGGAACCGCGGCGAGGTTGCAGACGATTTCCGTGTCGTCTGCGCCCAGCACGGCGAATTCCTCCGGGATTTTCGCCCCGGCATCGAGACAAACGCGCATCACCTCGATCGCGTTCACGTCGTTCATCGCAAAAATCGCCATGGGGCGGGGCAGCTCGGCGAGATTGCGCTCCAGGGTTCGGGGCGTCAGCGCATGAAACTGGCGCCGGGCCTTTTCCACGCTCTGGCGAAACGCCTCGCGACGCGACGCTTCGAGGGGGTTTTCGTCGAAGGTGACGTAGGCGAGGTGCTGGAAATTCAGCCGGAGAAAATGCTCCGCGGCCATGCGCCCGACTTCGGCGTGCGCCGGGATGACCTGCGGTGCGCCGAAGAAGTTTTCGAAGGCCTGGGTCTCGACGACCGGAACATTTGCGCCGCGGACAAAGGTGATGATCGGTCCGCTCGCCTTGCGCAACCAGCGGGAGACGCCGATGAAAGCGATGATCCCGTCGCCTTTCCATCCGTCGCGCGGAGGGGGACGGTGCGTCCAGTGCATGCGAAACTGCAGCTCCCAATTGTGCGTCGCCGCATACTCCGCCACTCCGCGCAGCATCCGCTCCTGCCACCACGCCTGCAACAGGAGCACCGAGCGACGGCCGCGCGACTTCGGGACAGGGAGAGCTGATTTTCTTTTCGCCATGTGCAATAACCCTTGTCCCCAGAAATCGCACAAAGCTAGCAGAAAAAGACACACGTGTTGGCTCGCATGAAAATCGGAAGCACGGGCAAGCTGGCTCATCATCGCACCGGTTAATGCCGTCATCGATGTGTTTCCCTCCCCACCGCCTCCGGTTTCCGGGGGTTGGTTTAGAACGGACCTCCACCCCATGATCAATCCTGTCCCCGCCTTCCCGCGCAAGCGTGTCCTTGCGCTTTTCTGTCTTTTTGCCGCCGGAGTTTCCCTCCATGCCCAGACCAGAACCGAAACGTCCGCGCCGGCGAATTCGTCCGCGCCCGCCCCTAAGATCCCGGTTGAAACAACCGCCAAAAAGCCCACATCGCTCGACGATAAGGTGGAGTTGTCGCCGTTCGTGGTGACCACGGCCAAGGATTCGGGTTATTATGCGGAAAACACCCTGGCGGGCAGCCGCATGAACTCCAATCTCGCGGACCTGGCGGCGTCGATCACGGTCGTGACGAAGCAGCAGCTCGACGACACCGCGTCCAATGACATCAACGACGTGTTTCGTTACGAGGCGAACACCGAGGGCTCCGCCACCTACACGCCGCAGATTCTCAACCGCAATTTTGTGAAGGATTCGATCGCGGGCTACTCGGAAGGGGCCGGTGATGCGCAAACGAATGCCACTTCCAACCGTCTGCGCGGACTGGGCGTGCCGACGTCGTCGGTGGATTATTACCAGACCAATCCCCGCATTCCCTTTGATTCCTACAACACGCAGTCGGTGGAAATCAGCCGCGGTCCGAATTCCCTCCTGTTCGGCCTGGGCAGTCCCGCCGGCGTGGTAAACCAAACCACCGCCCAGGCCGCGTTGAACAAGAATTCGGAAACCATCACCACCAGCTTTGGGACCTACGGTTCCTACCGCGCCGCGCTCACCATCAATCGCTCGCTGATCGAGGACAAACTCGCGGTGTATGGCGCCTTCCTTTACGACGACAAACAGTTTGCCCGGAAGCCGTCCTATGACTGGACGCGCCGGCAATTCGCCGCCTTCACCGCGAAGCCGTTTAAAAACACCAAAATTCGCGGTTCGTTTGAAAACTACGACAACAACAACCGCCGTCCGAATTTCGTCTCGCCCCGTGATTTTGTGACCCCGTGGCTGCAGTCCGGTCGTCCGTCCTACAATCCCGTTGATCGTACCATCACGTACATGGATAGCGGAAAACTGGTGCCCGGAAAATATGTCATGTCGACCGGCTCGCCGTTTTATACGCCCGGCTACAACGTGGGTGACGCTGCGCTCACGTCGACCGTGCTAGGCACCACCACCAATCCCAATCCGCAGTTTGTCCCGGCCATTCTGTTTGATAACAACACGCGCCCCCTGTGGCGCATCGACAACGGCCACGAGGTGGATTATTTCCAGCGTCAGGCGGGTGGTGTCATCCCGTACTTCGTCGCCCCGCCGTTGGTCCAAACCACGGTCGCTCCGACCACCCCCATTGACACCCAACTGAACAGCAACCCGCTCTACGCGCCAATTCGCGAGCGACGCTGGACCGCGTCGAACGGACTTCCGGCTCCCACCTTCACTGAAAACGGGAAGACTTATACGATGTCGACCTACAGTTCGCCCGGCGTGACGAACAAGGCTATCTACGATTGGGAATCTATCAACATCAACCAGGCAAACTACGGCACCGCCGGGGGCAAGACCTACAATCTGGAGTTCGAACAACAGATCACCCGCGATTTGTTTCTCAGCGCGGGCTGGTTGCGACAGGATTTCAG
>JBEHXD010000120.1:0-11489 GCA_048498875.1 Verrucomicrobiota bacterium | reverse complement strand
CTCGGTCGTTTCCCAATTTTTCGCTGCGCATGCCGCCCGCAGTTTTTCCATCTGCGCATCGTCCAGCTTGATGGTATACGTGGTGATCTTCTTGGGTTCCTCGACGTCGTCGTCGCGCTTTTTAGCCATGGCTTAGATGGCCACAAAAAGCCGGAAAAACACACAAAAAAGTGGCGAAGTCGGGCGGGCTTGGTCTTTTTGTTGCGCTTGGCCAGTTCCGACCCGCTCATCTCACACCGCATGGAATTCCAGCGTGCATTGCACGATTGGTACCGGGTGCATCATCGCAAGCTTCCCTGGCGCGAGGCTCCTTCGCTTTACAAGACGGTGGTGTCGGAGTTCATGCTCCAACAGACGCAAGTCGCGACCGTCCTCCCCTATTTCGAACGCTGGCATCGCGAACTCCCCGATTTTGCCGCGCTGGCGGCGGCCACGGAAGACAAGGTGCTCAAACTCTGGGAAGGCCTCGGCTATTATTCGCGAGCCCGGAATTTGCACAAACTGGCGCAGGCCGTCGCCGCCTTGCCGCAAGTCCCCCGCTCCGTCGCCGAATGGATCGAGTTGCCCGGCATCGGACCTTATACTGCCGCGGCCATCGCGAGCATTTCCCTCGGACAACCGGCGGCGTGTGTTGACGGAAACGTGGTGCGCATCCTCGCCCGGCTGACCAACGAAACCCAGTTGTTTCGCGACAGTTCGACGGCGGCAAAATATTTCACGCCGCTGGCCGATCAGCTGATCGTGGGCAGCAATCCCGCCATTCACAACCAGGCCATGATGGAACTCGGTGCGACCGTCTGCCTGCGCGCCAAACCGTCATGCCTCGTCTGCCCGGTAGCCGCGTTTTGCCTCGCTCGCAAAAAAGGCGAACCGGAAAAAATTCCGCGGTTTCAACCTAAACAAATCGAGCAACGATCCGTGGACCGTGCATGGTGCGAGCATCGCGGCCGCCTTCTGCTGAAACGCGGGCACGCGTCCGCCAGGCGCCTCGCCGGACTTTACGAACTGCCCGATTTCAAGGACCTCCCTTCGCAAATCCCCACAAAGAAAACGTTGATCGCGGTCAAACGCCGGACGATCACGCGTTTTCAGATCAGTGAATCCATTTATCGCATTTCGCCGACCGCAGAACTGATCGAGGAAGCCAGTTCCCAGAAGACCATGGAATGGGTACGATTGGACGCGATTACCGACCTGGTGCTCTCCGGCCCGCACAAACGCTGGATCGCCGAACTACTCGCCCAATTTAAGCGGGATTCAGCCTAGGAATCTGTCGCCCGCCCCGGCGGCCACCCGGGAGATGGAATCGTCTTGCGGCGTTTTCCGGGAAGCTGCTCCCACCTCATGCGCGGACAATTGCTTCGCCACTTTTTTTTCCGCTCTTTTTCGCGGCGAGCGCACCGGTGAAGGCGTTGAGCTGGACCACCGCTGCCCGCAACTCGGTGGACTGGGTGGAAAGTTCGTTCGCGGCGTGGGCGGAGTCCGATGCTCCCGCCGCGTTGGACTGGGTGACCTTGTCCATGTCGGCCATTGATCTCGTCACCTGGACGATGCCCTGTGATTGTTCGCCGGACGAAGCGGCAATCTCTGCAACAAGTGAGTCCATTTCGCGCACCTGCTGAACGATCTGGGTCAACATGCCTTCGACTTCCACACTGGTGGTCGCGCCTTCGTTGCTCTTATGCAGGGCGATCTCGATCTTGTCCGCCGTCTCCCGCGCCGCCGTGGCGGAACGCTGCGCCAGCGCCCGCACCTCCTCGGCCACCACGGCAAACCCCGCACCCGCCTCACCGGCGCGGGCGGCTTCGACTGCTGCGTTCAATGCCAGAATGTTGGTTTGAAAGGCGATCTCATCGATCGTCTTGATGATTTTGGAAATCTCCGCGCTCGACGACTTGATGCCGACCATTGCGGCCGACATGCGCTGCATTCCCGCCGCACCGTTTTCAACGGCGCTGCGTGCGTTGCCGGCGATGACCTTCGCGTTTTGCGCCGCCTCAGCATTACGCCGCGTCATTCCGGCAATCTCTTCGAGCGAAGCGCTCGTTTCTTCAAGGGAGGCCGCCTGCTGCGCGGACCCGTCGGCGAGCTGATTGCTCGTGGATGTCAATCCCGTCGCCTTGCCAAAAATATTGTCGGCGAGCTGCGAGAGCGCCCCCGAGATCCGGCCGAGATTGCGGCTGATCCTGAAGGAGAGCCACTGCACCACGCCGACGGCCAACAGCGCCAGCATGGCAATGACCGCGCCCAGCAGCAGCGTGGTGCGAAGATTCCGGTCAAGAATCGCCTGCGTCGCCACGCCGTTGCGATTCGAGAGCTCGAACACATAGTGGCTCAAATCAGTGAGCGCCGCTTCGATGGAAGCGTAATTTTTCGCAACGTCGCCATCGAGGACCTTCATCGCCTCATCAAATTCATTCGCCTTGAGCGATTTTTGCAGGCGGGCGATCGATTCGTCGTAGGTTTTGAGCGCCGCCGACACCTTGTCCTGCAAGACCCGTGCTTCAGCGGAATCAATCTTCCGGGCCAGAGCATTTGAGTACTTCTCGATATTTTTCCGATAGCCCGCGGCAGCCGCGAGTTTTCTCGCCTGGGTTTCCTCATCGCGGCCGGTCACGAACTCCAGATTCGACAGGTTGTACTTGAGCGTCGCCTCCTGCAGACCGGACAATGACTCCAAGCCAGGCAAAAGCCGTTCGCTCAGTTCCGCACTCCGCGCAGTGCCCGTTTTGGACAATTGAAACGAGGTGGCGCCCAGGACCACGATGAGGATCGCGAGGAACACGAAGCCCAGCGTGACGCCCAGGAAGGCGCGCTTGAGATTGAGACTGGATTTGGTGGCGGAGGAGGCGGACATCAGGAAAATCGTGAGACAGTTGCCGGCGACAATGTTGGTGCAGGTGATTAATTGGCTGGTTTGAGCGGCACCACCGAGGCATCCACATTGGCGCTGTCGATGAATCCGATCGCACCCGGCGTTTCGGCGACAAACTTCCGCAAATCCTCCTCCTTGTCGAAGGACTTGGGCGCCGTACCGCCACCGGTCATCGCCAGGCGACGCCAGTGATTGTTGAAAGCGCTGACGGACATTTCAACCGAGCCTTTCAGGAATTCCTCGGCGACCGGACCTGACTTGAGAACCGCGAGAGTGATACGACCCGCGCTGTCCCAGGATACTTTCTTCCCGAGAAAAACCGCTTTCACGACGGCGGCATCAAGTTTTTCCGATGCCACATTTTTGTTTCCAATCAAGGAAGGTGAAGCAAACGCAGACGCAGCCATGCACAGCACGGCCAGCGCAAGATAACGATGCAGGTGGAAAAGTTTCATAAAAATATACCTCGAAAAACGAAAGTTGCGCACGGGTTTCTTCAGAAACTCAGCGTCGTCTTGACCGCAATCAGCGTCATGCGGTTGTCCGGTGCCGGATTCGGGGTTCGAGCGGTATTAAACACATTCTGTGTCCCCTCAATGGCGTGACCCTCAATCTTCACGGCCACATGGTCGTTGAATTCATATTTCAGGCTCAACGTCCAGTCGCGGTTATGCGTGGCAGAAGCAGGGGTTCCGGGCGCCGGGTCATTGTTTTCCTGCACGGAATAATACGCACCCACTTCAAATTTTTCACCCAGACGCCGGGCGGCAGACACATACCAATTGGTTTGTTTAAGTTCAGCCGCCACGGTCGTAAAGGGATTAACGATCCGGGAGTTTCCCGACATGCGCTGCCATTCAGCCGCCAGGGTCCAGTTGTCCCGGATATATTCCAGCGAAAGCGTGGTGAACGTGAGACGGTCGACCCCCAGCGAGACGTTCGCGGTCGGAAAAGCGGCGAACTTTCCGGCCGCATCCAGATTCTCCAAAAATGAATAGGACAACACGGACTTCAGTCCGGTGACCGGCGTGTTCCATTGCAGCTGTCCACCGGTGGTGTAATCAATGCGCATGCTCTGCAAACCGGGAGGAACGAAGAGTCCCGAAGTGTTGACGAAATCGGCCACACCCAAATCGGGCCCAACCGGGATTTTGCCGTAGAACAGATTATAGTCGAAGCTGCCCGCCTTGGCTGCGTTCACATTGCCGTAGACCATGCCGCCATTAAATGCGGAGTTGAAATCACGCAGCACGGGGTTGTACAGCGACATGGGCAGAAACACGAACGGTCTGACGGCATCGAGATCCAACGCCTCGCCATAAAGTCCCTTCGGATATTTCACCCGGCCCACGCGGATGCCGAATTGCTGGCTGAAATTGTAGTCCGCAACCGCCCAGTCGAGCTTCACCTTGTCATCACCATAATTACCCAGGCGCTGGGCAAAGAGCTGTCCGCCCACGCGCAAATGCGCCCCAAAGGTGGTCGAAGCATTGATCCCCATTTCGCGAAAATCAAACGTCCCGTCCTTATCCTCGAAGGGATAATTGTTACCGTCGCTTTGGATGTATCCCTGGCTGAGAAAACCTCCAATCTGGACATTGCTGTTCCCGAGCGGAATCGCCCCGGAGGTTAAGCCGGCCACAACACCGAATGCAACAATGGCCAGGACCTTACGGCCCGAACCAACGAAAGAGCTGAGTTTGTTCATCGCGCACCCCTTCGTCGCCATTGCTCTTTGCCTTGAGCTAAATCACCGGCAAATCCGCAGCCGGTTTGCGGACTTATGTCCGTGCGCGTTCCGCACTAATACTTGGCAAAATTTCCCGTCAAGCGGCGGTTAACGAGAACAGACAAAAAGTAAAACCACTTAACGAGGCCGGCGGTTTTTTGGCGGGAACGGTCCGGGTTGCACCGATGTTCGGGACGCTTCCTGGGCGAGGTCGACCAGTTCCTGGATCACCACGGTGGGATTTTCCTCGTAGCGCAGCTGCAGAAATTTATCGCGCAGCGAATCGAAGCTTGCCGGATAGGTCATCCACGATTCCACCAACCGGGAAAATTCAAGCGCATTGGAAATCTTGGGCACACCCGCACCGCGCTGGAAGAATTTCACGGTCAGTTCCTCCTGTGGCATCACCCCGCCGATCGCATTGAAAACAATCGTGCAACCAAAGTGCAGCGCCTTGGCGCAGGTGGTGGTGCCGCCGCGCGTGATAATCACATTGCTCACCTGCATCAGCAAATGGACCTCGTCGGAAAAGCCGTCGACAAAGCAATTGAACTTCGGGTGCTCGGCGCGCCAGTGGACCAGCTGGTTGTACACCTCGCGGTTTTTTCCGCAAATCACCACTGCCTGCAGGCGATCCGAAAAAGGCAACAGCTGCTCGAGCAACGCCATGTGATTGTTGGCGCCGTTGCCTCCCGTCGCGAGAAAAACGGTGAACAGGTCCGGCCGGAGTTCGAGGTTTTCCTCGAGAAAGGCCCGCCGGGCGTCAGATTTCAGCACCTCGATATGCTGGCGCGGTTGCATCATATGACCGCGCACCCGCGTGCGCTCGGGAGGCATGCCGAGCTTCACCGCATAGTCGCGGGCCGTCGCCGTCCGGGAAATGTAGAGATCGGCGGTGGGTTCGACCCAGTTTGCGCTGTAACCAAATCCCCCGGAAAATTCCCCGCAGTACGTCGCACAGCGCACATTTTCCGGGCCAAGAATCTTTCGCGCCATCTGAAAATAACCGCGGTTCAAGCAATCGTGAACGCTGAAAACCAGATGCGGCTGATACTCCTGCAACACCGCCTCATAATAGGCCCGGCCAAAGCTCACCGACCGCCGGTTGAGCAAACTGAGCAGCTCGACAAAAAGATAGAAGGCCTTGTGGACCCACGGGGATTTTTTCTGGATCCAGTTGTAGAAATTAACCCCCGCACTGAAAAATCCGGAGGACTTCTCCAGCATCTGCTCGATGCGCACGTCCACCTCGTGGCGGTAAAGCTCGAAACACCATTCGGCAAACGCCTGGGCGCGGGCGTCGTGGCCGGCGCCGGTGCTGGAAGTCAAAACGAGAATGCGAACACGTGGCATGATTTATAGCCCAAAATACTTTTCCTGCACCCGCCGGCGTAGCGCCAGCGATCCAAAGCGCGCGAGAAAGGGTCCCAGTTTGGCCTGAAAAAAACGACCCGTGCGCACCGTGTCGCTGCGCCCCCGCAACAATGCCCGCCGCAGCGATTCCGCAGCCTGAGCGGGCGGCGGCCCCGATTCCATCATGGCGACGAAAGTCTTCCAGGCGCGTCCCATGCGATTCACCGTGGGAGAATCGGTCGCGAGCGACGCATCCTGCGGCGGGCGGCGCACCGAACCTTCAAAATCGGTGCGGTAATCGCCCGGCCGGAAATCGATCACGATGACCCCCGTCCCGCGCAATTCATACATGAGGCTTTCCGTAAAAGCCGAGAGGCCGGCTTTGACCGAATTGTAGGTGGCCTGGTACGGCATGCCGAACTCCCCGGCAATGGATGAAATATTCACCACCGCGCCACGCCGCCGCGCCAACATCCCGCGAAGCGCAAGCCGGCTGAAACGCGCCGGGTTGACCAGCATCACGCGAAACTGCTCTTCCCACACTTTAAATTCCGTGTGCGCCAACGCCCCAAAGGCGCCAAACCCGGCATTGTTGATTATCAAATCAAAACCCGCCGCCGCCTGATCCGCCGCCAAAAAACTCCTTTCCGCCTCGTCGTCATTCACCAAATCCAACGCCACCGGATGGAACCGGTCGCGGCGGGGCAGTCGTTTCAAATCCCGCGAAGTGCCCCACACCTCGACCCCTTGGGCGAGCAACATTTCGGTGAAGGCCAGGCCCAGTCCCGTGCTGGCTCCGGTCACGAAAGCAGTGCGATAGGTGGCGGAAAGCGCGGCAGCGTTCATGCGCTCAGATACTGCGTAGGACCAGACAAACGTTGGCCCCGCCGAAACCGCTGCTGTTGCTCAGCACCACATTTGGACGGTTCGGGAGAGTCGCGCGAATCACATTCAATCCCTCGCAAGCCGGGTCCAGTTTGCTGATGTGGGCGGAACCCGGCATGAATCCCTGCTTGATCGCCAGCGCACAAAACCCCGCCTCCATCGCACCGGCGAGGGACAGTCCATGCCCTGTGAGCGCCTTCGTACTGCTCACGGCCGGACGCGTCGGGGAATTTTTGAAGATCGCCTTGAGCGCCCTCACTTCCGAGAGGTCACCGATCGGCGTCGACGTCGCATGCGCATTCACGTAGTCAACCGCCTCCGGAGCCAGGTCCGCGGAATTGAGCGCGTTTTCAATCGCCATGCGAAGACCAGTCCCCTCGGGATGTGAAATCGCGACGTTGTGCCCGTCGGAAGCCTGTCCCCAACCGGCCACTTCACAGTAGACCTTGCCGTGACGACGCTCGACTTCGTCTTCGCTTTCCAAAACCAAAACCGCGGCTCCCCCGGTGCCGACAAAACCGTCGCGCGCCACGTCAAATGGACGCGACGCAAGCGACGGATCGCTCTGCAGGGAAAGCGCCCTCATGCCGGCGAATGGCAAAATACTTTCCACATTCCCATCCTCGGCCCCCACCACGAACATCCGCTTCTGACGGCCGAGCGCGATTTCATCGTAAGCGAATCCAAGCGCGTGGGCCGACGACGCACAGGCCGAGGAAAACCCGGTCGAAGCCCCTTTGATCTTAAACTGGGAAACCAGGTTGAAATTAACCGTGCCTGAAATCGCCGCCACGATGCCCAGCGGCGCACAACGCATCACCCCCATGCGCCGCATCCGGTCGACATGATGACAAAGCAGGAAGGGGGAACCCGCCGAGGCGGCGTAAAGTCCGGTCTGTGGATTGGACCAATCGGCTTCGGTC
This sequence comes from Verrucomicrobiota bacterium, assembly GCA_048498875.1. Classification (GTDB taxonomy): domain Bacteria; phylum Verrucomicrobiota; class Verrucomicrobiia; order Opitutales; family Opitutaceae; genus Lacunisphaera. Next base: position 3,724 of record JBEHXD010000120.1, on the reverse strand, counting down.
AATTTCGCGTCTTCGACCGCCTGTTGCATCGCACAATACGAATACACGCCATGCGGAGCCATGCCGCGCAGCGCTTCCCGACGAATCGTGTAACGCGCGGGAAACACCCAGTCCTCGGCATCGGTGGACTCGGTTTGAAAATCCCGGATGGGCGCCGCCACTTTTACCGGAATATCCGATTTCTGAAATGCCGGGTACTGAACGATCCCATGACGCAGTTCGCGCAGGCTTTCGGAAACCGTCGGTGCGTCGTTGCCGATACTGGTAATGAAGCCGACCCCGGTAATGTATACTTTCCGCATGATTTTAGCCCGTACCTTCTCCAACAGGAGAAAGAGCCAAGGCGCCACTGAAATCGCTTTGTGCGCAACGGTCAATCACCGGCAATGCACAGTCGAGGGGCGCGAACCGATCAGGCGCTAACCGCAGTCTTGGCCGGCGACACCGGAGAAGCCGAAGCCACCGTTTCTTGCACGGGCTTGGCCACTTCTTCGGCAAAACCAAACGTAAGGGTGATTTCCTCGGCAATCGCCGCCTTTTCCTGCCCCACCCGGATCTGGCCCTCAAAGGTGGCAAGCGGTGACTTCAAGCGCTTTGGCTTGATGGAAAGAATGAGCACATCGCCCGGCTTGCAGATGCGATGACAGCGCACGCCCTCACACGAAGTGAAAAAGATGGTTCGATGATCAACGACCCTGCCCGCTTCGCCAATCTGGCCTTCGAGGAGGAAAAGTACCGCCAGCTGGCCGAGCGCTTCCAACATAATGGAAGCCGGCAGCACCGGGTTATCCTTGAAATGTCCCTGAAGGAAAAACTCCTGGCCGCTGATTTTGTATTTGGCGTTGGCGCCATGGGCGTTCACCGATGCCTCGCTCAGGAACAGGAAAGGAGGCTGGATCGGCATCACCGACATGATCTGCTCGATCGGAATAAACTTCGTCGGTTTCGGTAACGGCAAACCGCGAACTTTGCATTCGATGAAGGTCTTTACGTCGCCCAACGTCCGCAAAAAGCGCAATTCTTCGTTGTTAATAGACATCTGCAGGACGTCTTCTACCAAGATGACAATCTCCATCATGGTCAGCGAATCGATGCCCAAATCCTCGATAATACGCAGATCGTCGTCGGCATCCTTCAACTTGGCCCGAAGGTCTGGTTCTACATAACGTTCGATAATACCCAGGACAATGGCCGGGAGGTGCTCGGTATTTCCCGTCTTTCGAAACTGTGCAGCTGCCTCGTAAGTTGCTGCAGAACAGCGTTTCAAAGACTCCCTTAAATTGACGTCATCCTCTGCCGTAAACGGCTTAACCGGTACGCCAGATGAATTGTTAAATGCCTGTGCCATTTAAACTCCAGTAAGTTAAAGGGTGGAACGCGTGTAAATCTTAAAAATCCCACCCGGCCGGGCGGAGCCGGAGCGCCAGGGAGAATTTAGTCTGTTGACTTGCCACAGGTTGCGAGACCACATCCCGGCGTTTTTGTTTCACCGGTTTGCTTCAAAGAAATCGCCGATGCCGTCCTCATCCTCCGATCAGACCGCCCCAACGGCGAAAAAAATGGTCCTGGTGACGCATGAATTTTTTCCCCACCACGGAGGGATCGCAATCTACGCCGCCGAAATGGCGAAGGCTGCGCAGGTGTTAGGCTACGACGTTGAAGTCTGGGCACCCGCTCTTCCGGCCGGCACGCACGAGCCGGTCTGGCCTTTCAAAGTCAAACGCCTCGCACTCGCCGGCAACCACGGTCTGATCAGTCAGTGGCGCATGGCCCGCCATCTCATGGCGCAACGAGCCTCCCTGCAAACTGCGACGCTTTATATTCCGGAGCCCGGACCGCTGTTTGCCATGTTGCTGCTGCAATACTTCGACACGCTGCAACCTGCCCGTTTGATGCTGACATTTTACGGATCTGAAATCCAACGACTCGCGTCCCGCCCGCTGCTGCGCTGGAGCACCGGCCATCTCCTCGACAAGGCCACCCATGTCAGCGTCATCAGTGAATTCGCACGCGACTTGCTCGCCCGGAATTTCCCCGGGGCCGCCGCCAAAGCCGTGTTGACCCCCGGGGCCTTGCGCACGGACCTCGCGCGCGCCACCCCCGCTGCGGCTTCGGCGAAGATCAAACACCGCGTCGTGATTCTGACCGTCGCCCGCCTCAATCCCCGGAAGGGACAGCTTCAAATTATCCAGGCGCTCAAGGCACTTCCCGCGTCGCAACGTCCCCTCATCGAGTACTGGCTGGTGGGTTCCCACAGCAAGGAGAACTACGAGACCGTTTTAACCGCAGCCGCCGCGGATGCCGACTTCCACGTCAAGTTTCTCGGCGATATTTCAGACGAAAAGTTGAGCAGCATTTACGGACAGGCGGACATCTTTGCGATGACCAGCATGCCGCACAAACACAGTGTCGAGGGATTTGGCCTGGTTTATCTCGAGGCGGGAGCGCACGGGCTGCCCGTGATCGCCCACGATATCGGCGGCGTAGCGGAAGCCGTGGTCGACGGCGAAACCGGACTGCTGGTCGCGCCCGGCGATCGCGCCGCGCTCACGGCGGCTTTCTCGAAACTCATTTCCGATCCGGCGCTCCGGCAGCAACTCGGGCGCGCGGGCCAGGCCCGCGCCAACCGAAGCTCCTGGGTTGATTCCGCCAAATCCTTGTTTGGACAAGCACCGGGTTAATCGCATCGTGTTATTTTCCATGATTGAATCGCGCACCCAGATCACCGTTCGCTACGCCGAAACCGACATGATGGGCATTGTTTACCACGGCAATTACCTGCCCTGGTTCGAAGTGGGTCGCACCACCCTGCTGCGCGAAAACGGATTCCCCTATCGTCAGCTCGAAGCGGAAGGATACCTGCTTCCCGTCGTGGAACTGGGCACCAAATTTTTCAAACCGGCTGTCTACGACGACACCGTTACCATCATCACCCGCGTCAAGGAGCGGCCCCTGCTGCGCATCCGTCTCGACTACGAGGTGCGACGCGGCGAAGAGCTGCTGGTGACCGGATTCACGGTGCACGGTTTTATCAACAAGGCCGGGGAACCCGTGCGCCCGCCCGCAAGATTCACGGAAAAAATGCGCGAACTCTTTCGCGACGAATCTTAATCAGCAGGATACTCGGACAATACCAACGGATCTTTTTCGCCCGTCCGCGAAGCCTGCAAAAGCGGCCGCGCCGCTTCATCACCGGCAATTTTGCGCACCGCCCACACCGCATGCGCCCTAACCACAGGCGATTCATGCGTCGTCAACCTGGTGACCGCCGGCAAAAGTGTGACGTCACCCAGATTACCGGCCACCACACACGCATTGCGGAGCAATCCGGTGATTTTCAGCCGCTTGATTGCGGTCCCACGAAACAGCCCGGCAAATCGCACAGGTGTCAGCTCGAGAATTTCGGCCAGCGGCAGATCGGCCATGCCGTGGCGTGCCGCCAGCAACGTTTGCCTTCCCATCTGCGCAAATCGGTTCCACGGACACACCTCGAGACAAACATCGCAGCCGTAAATTCGCCGGCCAATTCCTTCACGGAACTCCATCGGAATAATGCCCTTGTTTTCGATGGTCTGGTAGGAAACGCAACGCCGCGCATCCACCACCCCGGGGGCGGAAAACGCGTCGGTCGGACAGGCATCAAGACACCGGGTGCATTTTCCGCACAGCAATCCGGCGCGCTCGCCTTCTTCGGGAGCGAGTTCGTTTTTGCGCAATGTGGGAT
>JBEHXD010000119.1:0-11522 GCA_048498875.1 Verrucomicrobiota bacterium | reverse complement strand
AGAAAGCCCGCCCGGAGGTCGGGCTTTCTGATATCCGTACGCGCTGAAAACTCGCCCGGAGGTCGAGTTCCACCCGGCCGAATCCACCAACCGGTCCATGGTTAGCGCATTTCCACAGAGATCGCCGTTGCGGAAACTCACGACCCGGGCAACCGTCACTGCTGTTATCCTTCCTGTTTCCCCAACGTCCGTTCCCCATGAACATGCTTAAACTTGTTTTCGTTTCCCTGATTTTGATCGCGACTGCCTCTCGCACTCTCGCCGCCGATTTCGTCCCGCCGGACGCGCGCGTCCTGAAAATCGGCGATGCGGCGCCGGATTTCTCGCTGCCGGGTGTCGACGGGAAAACCTATTCGCTCGCCAATTTCAAAACCGACCTGCTGATGGTGATTTTCCTTTCGAACCACTGCCCCGATTCCCACGCGGTCGAGGCGCGTCTCGCGAAATTCATCGGAGAAATGAAAGGCAAGAGCTTCGGCGTGGTGGCCATCAACCCGAATAATCCGATGGGACTGACCATCGACGAACTCGGTTACAGCAAATACGGCGACAGTTTCGATGAGATGAAACTCTACGCGAAGGAACAGGGATTCACCTTCCCTTACCTCAACGACGGCGACACCCAGAAGACCGCCAAGGCATACGGCGCCCTCGCGACGCCCCACGTCTTTATCTTCGATCACGATCGCAAGCTGCGTTATCAGGGTCAATTCGACGACTCGCGATTCCCCGATCCTTCCACGGTGAAAACAACCGATGGTCCAAACGCCGTCCGCGCCTTGCTGGCGGGTTCGCCTGTGCCAGTTGAGGTGACCAAGCCCCACGGCTGCTCGGTGAAATGGATGGAAAAGAGCGCTTCAGTAAAGGAGTTCAACGCCAAGTGGGAAAATACGCCAGTCACCCTTGAAACCATCGATCCGGAAGCCGTCACCAAGCTGGCCCGCAACGACACCAAAAAATATCGAATCATCAATGTGTGGGCGACGTGGTGCGCGCCCTGCGTGCAGGAATTTCCCGGACTGGTCTCGGTCGGCTGGCGGCTTTCCATGCGGCCGGTGGAGCTCGTGACGATCAGCATGGACGATCCCAAGAAAACGAGTGCGGCGCAAAAATTCCTGCAGAAGAACCACGCCGGCGTGCCCAGCCGGCTGGCCAAGTCACTCGATGAGGAAGGTCGGAAAACCAACAATTACGTATTCACCGATCCCAGTTCGGAAACGCTGATCAAGGCGCTTGATCCCGAGTGGCAGGGACCGCTGCCCCATACCGTGGTCATCGCCCCGGGTGGAAAAATCGTTTACCGCAAAACCGGAATTCTCGATCCCCACGAACTGTACGCGAAGCTCCTCGAGGAGCTGACGCCCTATTATTAAACTGGTAAAACGGACTATCCTTAGTCCGCCGATTCAGGATACCCGACTGCAGGAATCCACGAGCGAAAAGGCAACGGCGCTTTAGGGATAAAGCGCCCTACCGGTCGCCGGTCTTTCGACGCCGTCGCCGCATCGCTGTTCCCAGAAGAACCAAGCTTCCCGCCATGCCGTAGAATGCAGGTTCCGGCACCGGCGACAGCTCCGGCGATTTGTCGATCGCGGGCGGATTTAAGCCTCGATCGAGCAGCCAGCCACCCTGATCACCGACGCCCGTAATAAATCTCCCGTCCGGAGTAATCGCCAGCGGTTTCAGCCAGCGCCAGCCTTGGGTCTCACTCGAAAGACCGTAGTCCTTGTTCAGAACATCGAGCAAATCACGCATGCCCGACTGCTGCGTCCAAACAAACCCGCTTCCCGCCGTCTCGCCGACGATGAGCGCTCCGTCGTCGGAAGCGCCGAGCGCAACGCTGTTATTGTTTCCCGTCACGTGACCCAGGCCGACCATGCCCGTGTCCGCAGTCCAACGGAACGCCTCAACATCGTCAAAACCCGCGTGCTCAAAAAACCCAACGATGACCGAGCCGTTCGCACTCACGCCCTTCGCGCCACTTTCCACGCCGAGATTTCCGAGGGAAACCATGCCTTCATTCTGCGTCCAACGAAACGCCCGGCCTTCCCCGTCGCTCAGCGAGCTGGATCCCGCCACCACCGAGCCGTCGCCGGAAACCCCAAAGGCATCACTCATCTTGCCGCCGAGTGTGCCCAGGCCGGTCATGCCTCCGGTTTTCGTCCAGCGAAACGCTTCGCTCGAAGGAAAACTGCCGTCATTAGGATTGCTCGCGGATCCGACGACCGTGTTGCCATCCCGGGAAAGGTCGGTCGACGAACTCCAAGCCCGTCCGGCCAGACTCCCAATATCTTCCACTCCACTGCTTCCGTCAGAACGAAAAGCGTGATGGGAATCACCGTCGGTCCCACTGACCACCGATCCATCTCCGGAAAGACCAATCCGGCTTGGAATATAAACCGGGACATGAGCGAGGGATGTGACGCCGGAGGATTTGTCCCAGTGAAAATTGGCATTATCCAGATTGGTGCCCAAGCCCACCACCTGGGATCCGTCGTTTGCAACATCCGTCCAGCGGCCGGTATCTGGCCCGAAACCGGTGAAGGTAACCTGAGCTTTCAGGCCGGTCCCAAATGCCAGCAGGAGAAGCGCCGCCGTCAGACCAGCGCGCCCTCGTGAAAGGCCGGGCGAAAATACAAAACCAAAACCGGAAAAACGAAAAAGGGGCATGGCCGCACATTAGGCCGATCATCAACCATCGCCAATCCGGTGGAGCCCGCCACGTTCATCGGGATTTCCCCGAAATTGCATGCGCCTCTTACCGAGGCTTGCAGCCACGACAAGGCGAAGATCATTCCCCTTCTACCAAATGCAACGGGACCATGCGACGTTTGAGTCGCCCCGAGAGCAGCTCGCGCTCGGCGTTGAGCCAGTGATCGAGCGCCTGATTTTCCGGCCGCCCGTGCTTTTCCCACAACTCGTAGGCCCGGGCCGCAATCGTTTCATGGATCAGGGCTCGGGTTGCCGGATTGATGGGTCCGCTTGGTGATTGGTGTTTCATGATGTCTAAACGAATTCCGCAGTTCCCGCTTCAGGAATTCAAAGCGCGAAATCAGCGAATGAAGGAGAGTGTGCAACACCACGAACGTCGGCGCCCATGGTCCTGTCATTTGCTCCCGATCGGATTACGTGATTGAAACGAGGCGTGTCAGACCTCGCTGTTCCCGCGCCTAATTTATCACTTTCCCTCTTTCCATTAAATCAGGCTGGTCCCGAATCGCCGCATCGGGATAGGACTTTCCCCACCCTCAGGGATACGCTTAGCAACTGAAGGGCACGCACTTCTGTTGCCCATCGTTTGCGTTTTCAGTTAATTTAAGGCCGCAATTTTTTCGAAGACTGCCCGTGTTGTTTTTCGATCTGCCGTCTCGTGGCTGCCATATTATCCACCAGATTGGGATAACGCCGCCCGGCTTTCTTTGCGCGCGCCTTCGCCCAGGCGATGCTCGATGGCGTCAGTTTCGCCTTCGCTTTCGCCTTGGGATTTTTCTTTCGCCACGGAGGAGTGCTCATGGTGCGCACCAAAATCGCGAAGGATTAATCGTCAAATGACAAAACCCCTGGTTGATTCGTCGGACGCGGAAACTCCCTTCCCGACAATCGCGTCTTTTTCGACGAACCCCTCCCCATGAAGAAGTTCTTTGGTCTCTCGTTTCTCCCCCAGAACGCCGACTTCGGCCTCCTGCTTGTCCGCACCGTCTTTGCTGCACTGGTTTTGCGTTATCACGGCTGGGGCAAGCTCACCGGTTGGAAGGACGAATCGCAGCATCTGCCCAACCTTTTTGCGCTCGATGGCATTCGCAAGGAATTCCACACGTTTCCCAACTACATCGGCATCAGTTCCGAGCTCAGCTATGTGCTGGTGACCTGGTTTGAAACTTTCGGCTGCCTGATGATCATAGCCGGACTTTTCACCCGATTGAACGCTCTAGGCATGGCGATTACCCTGACGGTAGCGTGGTATTTTCATCATCATATGCATTTGAGCGGACCCAATTCCGGAGAGGTCGCCTTTGCGTACAGCGCGGCGTTTTGGCTGCTATTTTTCGCCGGTGCGGGAAGATTTTCCGTGGACCGCAGAATCGGACTTTGAGCAGCGAGCGCGGCGCCGATCGATCCGTCGCGGCGCGCACCGTTGGTTCGCCGATTATCTCCACTGGATGCCGACCGATCCCAACGGACGCCATTCCGAATCCTTTCTTAACTCATTCCTGATTCTGTGCCCTCTGCGACTAATTGACTGAGCTCTTGTAGGAGAAACCCGTGGTTTTATTTCGCGTCGATTCGCGTAATTCGCGGGCAAACTTTTGTCAGAATGAACACTGCGCAACGCCCGGACTAGGGTGAACTCCTCCGCGGGTGTTTGTTTTTCCACCCAACTTCAGAAAAAGTGAGGATCGTAAATTAAGTTTTAACCTGTCTGCTCCGAGAAGAAGACAACGCCGTTCCGTCATGAGTACCGATTGTCTGTTTTCTTCCGAAGAGTCGTTTGCCATCGAGATGCACCGACTGCTCGAGTCTGCTTCGCACGCCCCGTGGGGCCCTGGCCGTGAGATCGATGAAAAGGTTCACACGTTGCACATGCAGTTGTTGAGCGTCCAATCCCGTCTGGGCAGCAACGAGGAACAGCCCGACGATCCGCGTCTCGCGCACTCCCTCGATCACGAGTTGCGCAACAAACTCATGATTTATCACTATCATGATCAACAGCGCCGTGCATCCACGCCGCCGATTCCCGTGAACCGGCCGCGAAAGAAAAGCCCGCGCTCAGTTTCCCGGACCCGCGTTGGTTCGTCCTGATTGGCGCTTGGAAATGCCGGCAGAACCCGGCCACCGAAGTTTATTTGGCCGCCGTCGATCCCGATTCGACGCCCGGTTTTCCAAGCCACTTTTCCAGAAAACGCGCGCTTTCGTTCAGCATCACCACCCGGTCCTCGAATGGCCAGTAGGTATGCGAGGAATTCATGAAGGCTCTCGATTGGATGTTCGAATTGGTCTTCTTCAAGGCATCCAGCATCATTTGCGCTTCGAGGGAACTGACCGTTGTGTCCTGCTCTCCATGGATGATGAAAACCGGCTGCTTGATTTCGGCGGCCCGGAGATAGGGATCGATAAATTTCTCATCGCTGGCGAAACTCTCGCGGTTCAACAACGATTTCCAAAAAGTAAATGCCATTTTGTTCTCAAACTGCCAGCGATCGTCCTTGATCATTTTTCGCCAGTTCGAAACCGCGGCGATGGCAATGCCGGCCCGATATAATTCGGGGTACTTGATCAGGCTCATGTAAGTAGCCCAGCCACCAAAGCTGCCTCCCATCACGCCAATTCTGCTCGGATCCGCTTGTTTCTGCGCAATCAGGTACTTCACTCCGTCGGCAATATCGTCGAGCACCACGGTATCAAGACGCGCCTTTAATCCGGCACTCTGGAAAGCCGCGCCATAGCCGGATGAACCCCGATAGTTTACCTGGAGGATGGCATAACCACGTGAGGCGAAAAATTGATTGCTGGGATCAAACCTCCAGCCGTCGCGAGCCATGGGACCGCCATGGATATAGACGATCAGGGGCGGCGGTCCGTCGACCGGGACACTGGGCATGGTCAGGTAAGCAGGGATCTTTTGTCCGTCCCTGGCCTCAAATTCGATCATTTCCGTTTTGGCGAGAGTCTTGTCTTTCAATCGCTCGCCCAACTCGAGCAGTGGGATCAATCGGGAATCCTCCGACCTAAAGACATAATACGTACCCGGATCCTTTTCACTGCTCGATAAAAAGATGAAGGTTTTCCCATCCCTCGACCAATCGACAGGCCAGTTGAAATGATCCGGGAAGGTCGTATCCATGCTCTTCTGCGCCGCCGCGTAATGGGGTTCCAGCCACACCACCTGCGGTTTTTGCGCCTCGTAAATCAAGCCGAGCAATTGCGGGGATTTCTTGGCGAACAATAATCGTGCGATGCCATCGTCGTTCGTGGTCAGGTCGTATTTCGGATGTTTCGCAATCGTCCGCTTGATCACGCCTTCGGCCATGCTGAACGCGACCAGTTCAAAGCGGTCCGATCCATTCAATCGGGTCGAAATATACAGCGTGTCGCCATCGGGACCAACTGAATGGATATCCGCCACGCGATCCAAAATCTGTCCTCCCTTGATATTAAAACGCAGGCCGGCTTGTTTCACGGCCTCATCCAGTTCGCGCCACTTGGCTCCGATCGTTGGACGATAGTAAAAGGTTACTTTGTCGTCGTCGTAACGCGCCATGATCCGGTCGTTCCCGTCACGATCAAACAGGAAGTATCCCGACTCGAGTTCGTTGATATCCGTAGCCTTTCCCGTGCGAATATTATATTTGTCAGTGAAATAACCTTGGAAAAGAACCAGCGTATCGGGCTGGTTGAGCGGAGCGGCAATGATTCCATAAACCTTGTCGATCACGACCGTATCCTTGCCCGTATTAACCTCGAGGAGATGGAGATTATAGTCGTCCCGCGCCCCGCGATGTCTTTCCGCCGCCACATAGGCCACTTCATGATCGGAAACCCAGGTGATATCCCTGACCAGATAGCCCGATTCAGCCACTGCCGTCTCGCTCAACAGCTTCATCGATTCCAAATCGTATATGATCAGAACTTTCTTGGCATCCCGGAGGCGCAACGCCGCTAAAAGCTTTCCGTCATTGGAAAGCACGTGATCGTAGGACTCGGCTGATTTCAGTAACTCTGCCGCCGGGATCCCGGGCACTTTTTTCACCAGCTCCGCATAGTACGCCATGACGTCGTAAGCGGTCTGATGCTGATTCGAGCGCACTTCCTTGCCGTTGGTAAATACGTGCAGGGAACAGACGGAATCCACCTGATTGGGCAGTTTGATTTCAACCGATCGTTTTCCCGTACCGAGACCACCCACCGAAACCAGTTTGGTCCCGATCGATCCTTCGGTTATAAAAGTCAGCAGTGCATAGCAGCGCGACAGGGAACGATCCGCCACGAGATTGGCTTTATAGCGAAACCGGATCGCCGTGGGTTTGGCTTTTTCGGCCGGCGTCGCGTTGCGCAGTGGATCGAGGTCAATATCCACATCTTTTACTTCCACCAAGCCTTCCGCGAAGGAATCGGACGGACGGATTTGACAGGTCATATCCCAAACTGATCGCTTGTCCCCATCCTTTAAAACCGTGAGGTGATCGTCACTACAGCCCACGATGGGCACCAGTTCGCCCTCAAGGCGGGCGAAGGGTTGCATCTGCGCGCGCAATAACTGCGATGAGAGCGAACACGTAAAAGCGATTAAAGCGACTGCGGAGGAACGAAGAAGGTTCATGGTTTGGGATAAGCGAATCACCGATTGGCCCGTCACGGTGCGGCGCAAAAACAGCAAAGCCTCCCCTGTTATTCAACCAAAAGTCTTCACTCTTTTAAATTCCGGTTCCGGTCGGGGGCTGCCGGTCTGATGGCTTCGCTTGCGAATCTATCCGCGTCGATGACTCCAGCCTTCTCCGGACAAAAGCCAGGTGTCCCTGCAGTTCATAAAACTGGCTCGCAAACGACGCCGGTACTCTCACGCGGCTCACCGTGTCTTCCACTTCCGCAATCTGAGAAAGCAATTCCTCGATGCGCTCGGGAGTCAGCGGACCAAAGGCATCCCGCTCGAGGCGGAGCAAGGGACGGTAGCAGCGATAAATGCGCAGCTGGATGCTCCAGCGATAGAGCACGGGAAACAACCGGAGCGCCGGGACGAGCACCAGGATCAGCGGCACGATTACCACCAGCAGCCGGTTCAGCAGGTTCGCGATCCAAAATGAGGGAATCGTCCGGTAGAGAAAACCTTTGCCGGACTTATAGTACCGCTGGGCATCGCCGCTGATCGCGATTTCATGCTCAATCGCAGCCGGAAACTCGCCGCGTTTCTGCAATAAACCTGCTTTGCCGTGGACTTCTTGCGCAACGTCCAGGAGCAAGTCCGACAGCGCGGAATTCAGGTTTTTCCGGGCTACCAACTCCACCGTGGGACCGACCAGCACCACGTCTTGCGCCGGCAGGTTGCGGCCGAGATCGATCGAACCCTCGGGCAGCCGCATTTTGGTCAAATAGTCGAACTGGCGGATATACGCGTCGGCCTGGGAGAAGTTGAATAACTGAATCCCTGAGCCGCGAACCAGGCTGCGCAAGGTCTGTCGCGAGGCGGAATCGCCCATCAAAAACACCGCGTCCAGTTTCCCTTCCAGCAGTCCGTTCGCCGCGGCCTCCGAATCCAAATCGAGAAACGTGGTGGGCGCGCCCGTAATGCCGTTGGCCGAAAGCAGAGCCAGTGCCAGCGCCCGCGTCCCACTGCCGGTCGCGCCCACGGCCACGCGCAGACCGGACAACTCGGAAAGACGCGTCACCGTCTGCCCCCGGTAAAACAACCACAGCGGCTGATACGCCACGCTCCCGAGCGAAACCAGTCGGCTGACATCGGTGTCCTTGGCCAGACCGCTTTGCACAAAACCAATGTCCGCTTTTGAGTCGTTGCCTTGGAGCTCATGCAGATTGTCCAACGACCCGTCCGAAGGAATCACCTCCAGGGTCACCCCGTGGGTCGCGAGTAATTTTTGATAGGAGTCCGCATAACGCTGAAACGAACTGCCCGCGGGACCGGACAGGAGCACGATCGTTCGGGGCGGCGCCGACCGGATCACCCACACCAGCGCCACGAGGCCGACGACCGTGACAAAAAGCGTCAGCGCGGTGGCCAGCGCGGGACTGAAACCAAACGTTTCGATCAACGCCGCCACCAGTTTCGGATATTTTCTTGGATTTCGTTTTTCCATGCCTGCCCTTTGAGCATGCCGGAATAACGACGATTTGCTCAAGGGAATGTTTCACTCCCGACTTCCACAACATCACGGCAGCGTTGTCCGGTTGTTTGAGCAAAGCACCGAACTCCCCGCCGGCCTGCCTGTCTAATAACGGTGAGAATCCCCGCATCATGAAACCACAAACTTTATCCGAACTTCACGGCGGTACCGTATTAGTCAAGTCAGCCCGGGACCGCCATGATCCGCCTATCGCTTTGAGAGGCTCTTTGGATACGATGACCACACCCGGCGTGGTGAAAGTCGTCTTGGAATATCCCGACATGTGCGTGGCTCCGGCCCATCGGGGCATCATCAGTCTCGACGCGAGAGGCATCAGTCAGTTGCTCGCCAGCGAGCACGACGGAACCTATTCTCTCACCGTCCAGGAGTCGCTCGACCCGGTGCCGCCACCGTCGACCCCGCAAGCCACGTCCTAAACGGAAACCGTGCCTGTTCCAAACTCCCTGATGATATCGGCAGGGCCACGTAGTTGTCTTTTCCCGCCCAAACAACTCCGGCACAATTGCGTTCAAACCGTACTCACCACTCCCGCTACTGTCGTTCTGAGCGTAGCGAAGAATCCATGAACGCGATCAATGCCAGTCGCGCGGTCGAATTGTCACAGACTTTATCCCCGCGTAGCCTCCTGGTACACGCGGATGAAATCCTGCAGCTCCTTCGCATCGGACTTCCACAGGCCATTGATGAACACCGGCTGCGTTCCCCCGGAGGTTTCGACCGTCACGTTGGACAGAAAAATTCCATTTTTCACGCGAATCGAGGCGATCGCACGATAGTTGATGTGTTCCTCATTTGAACTGAACATCGCGCCTTTCCGGAAAGTAAGTCCGTCCGCCGCCAGAGTCAGACGATCACGGAAAAACAAATTTCCCGACGACCAGCGGCTCGACCAATAGGTCTTGGGTTCGATCTCTGTGGCTGGTTCCTTGACCGCCCTCGTTGTTCCGGGCTCCACGGGCGACGGAAATGAAGACGGCGGCGATGACAACAGTTTCGCTTTCGCGTTCGCGAATTCAGAATCAGTCAGTTTTCCTGCGTCGTGTAACTCCGCCAGTTTCCGCAATTCGTCCGTAAGATTCATGTGACGACTGATAGGTATTTCCCGGCAGTTATCAAATCCTCAGACCAACGGCTAAAGCTGTCTCATTCCCCCGACCATCGCGCTCCATCGAAAATAATCGAAGTTTGTGCAGGATTCCTGTCCGCCAGCGAAGACTTCGTTCGTCGTATTAATGAACCCTTCATCAATCTCCTAAAATGAACACCCAATCTGAAAAATCCGAATACATGCTGCTGTTGCTCCAACCGAATCGCGGAGCCCACCCCTCCCCCGAGGAAATGAAAAAAATCATGGATCGCTTTGGTCTCTGGATGGAGTCCATGACTGCCAAAGGCATGGTCCTCGCAACGGCCGGGCTCGAAGTCTCCGGAAAAATTCTTCGCGGCTCCGGCGGCGAAACCATCGTCGATGGTCCGTATCCCGAAGCCACGGAAATCGTCGGTGGATACGTCCTCATTACCGCGGCCAATCTCGACGAAGCGGTGGCGGCGGCCCGCCAGTGCCCGGGATTGGACTACCGCATGGCTGTGGAAGTCCGGCCGGTGAAGCATCGGAAGAAATGAGTCGTCGGGGAAATGCTGATTGATCCCCAAAGACCCGACATCGCCTGATCGCGGGCAGAATCGGATTTGCAGCAGGCAGGCAACGGTGCTTCGCTGCAGTCATGCGTTTCCTGCCCCTTGCTCTCGCACCGCTATTTACCGTTTCGTTTTTGATTTCCGCGGCCACGGCCGCCGACAGCGCTCCGGGCGATGTCACCAAAGGCAAAGCCCTCTTCCAGCAAAACTGCGCAATCTGCCACGCCACGGGCCAGGGCGACCGGCCTCAGGCGGGACAAGGGCCTTCGCTCGCGGGCGTGATGGGGCGTCCCGCCGCGTCGCTCACCAATTTCGGTTACACCAAGGCACTCGCCGCCGCCCACCTGACCTGGGACGCGGGCACGCTCGATAAATTTCTTGCTTCTCCCTCCACGGTGGTTCCGGGAACTGCCATGGTCATTCCCACCGCAAACGCCCGGGATCGCGCCGATCTCATCGCGTTTCTTTCGACTCTGGCAGCGGTGACCACCGCGCCCGAACCCGTGGCCAAACCCCATGAGCGGACCGCTGGCGACTGGGAAAACGATGCGCCCGGAAAAGTCCATCGCATCGACCTGGCCAATCTGCCCGAACCCTTCGCCACCGCATCGGCGGGAAATTCTCCCAAGACCGTGGACCGTCCCGCCGGCGCCAATCCGGCCGTGCCCGCCGGATTTCAGGTAAAACTGTTTTCATCGGAAGTTTCCGGACCACGTTTGATGCGCACGGCGCCCAATGGTGACATCTTCATCGCGGAAACGCGCCAGGGACGGGTGCGGGTCTTGCGCGCAGCCGATGGCGCCGATGCGCCCACGGAAAATTCAATTTTTGCCGAAGGTCTGTCCGGCCCCTTCGGCATCGCGTTCTATCCCGTCGAGGGGGAACCAAAATGGATTTATGTCGCGAACATGAACTCGGTGGTACGATTTCCCTATCACGCCGGCGACTTGAAGGCGTCGGGCGCAGCCGAGACCGTGGTGCCCAAACTCGCCGACAGCAAAAAGTTCGTCCCGGCCACCGCGCTCAAGC
>JBEHXD010000118.1:0-11532 GCA_048498875.1 Verrucomicrobiota bacterium | reverse complement strand
GCTGCGTCGTGCTCGGCGACGTGTCGAACCTCAAGGAAGGCGACCAGGTCACCACGACCGGCAAACTGCTCTCCGTTCCGGTCGGCCGCGCGCTCCTCGGCCGCGTCGTCGACGCGCTCGGTCGTCCAATCGACGGCAAGGGACCAATCGCCGCCACCGAATCCTATCCCGTGGAGAAGATCGCGCCTGGCATCATGGCGCGCAAATCGGTCAACCAACCGCTTTTCACGGGCATCATGGCGATCGACTCCATGATTCCGATCGGTCGCGGTCAGCGCGAACTCATCATCGGTGACCGTGGTACGGGCAAGACGACGATCTGTCTCGACACGATCATCAACCAGGCGCGCATCAACAAGGTCGGCCTCGCCTCGGGCGATAAGAATTTCCGCCCGGTTTACTCGATCTACGTCGCGGTCGGCCAGAAACAGTCGAACGTCGTCCGCACTATCGCCGCGCTCGAAGCCGCCGATGCGCTGCAGTACACGATCATCGTTGCTGCCACCGCGGCCGACAATCCGGCGAACCAATACATCGCGCCGTTCTCCGGCGCCGCGATCGGCGAATGGTTCATGGAAAACGGCCAGGATGCGTTGATCGTTTACGACGATCTCTCCAAGCACGCCGTCGCCTACCGCCAGATTTCCCTGATTCTGAAACGTCCGTCGGGCCGCGAAGCGTATCCGGGCGACGTATTCTATCTGCACTCCCGCCTCCTTGAGCGCGCCGCGCGCCTCGATGGCAAGGGTTCGCTCACGGCGCTGCCCGTGATCGAGACGCAAGCCGGCGACGTGTCCGCTTACATTCCGACGAACGTCATCTCGATCACCGACGGTCAGATCTTCCTCGAGACCGATCTCTTCAATCAAGGTATCCGTCCTGCGGTTTCAGTCGGTCTCTCCGTTTCCCGCGTCGGTTCCTCCGCGCAGATCAAGGTCACCAAGCAGGTCGGTGGCAAACTCAAGGGCGAGCTCGCCCAGTTCCGCGAACTCGCGGCGTTTGCGCAGTTCGGTTCCGACCTCGATGCCAAGACGAAGGCCACGCTCGATCGCGGCGCGCGCATCGTCGAACTCTTCAAGCAACCGCAGCTCAATCCGCAGGCCATCGAAGTCCAGGCCGCGGTGCTTTGGACGCTGCAAAAGGGTTATTTCGATTCGATCGAGGTAAAGAACGTCGTCGGTGCGGCCGTTTCGCTCCGCGAATTTTTCATCACCCGCAAGGACGCCCTGCTCACCACGATCCGTACGAAGGCCGCGCTGGCGCCGGAAATCGAAACCGAGCTCAAGGCCGCAGCCGATGAGTGGAAGTCCACTTTCGCTGCCAAATAACTGGCCTCCGAATTTAGGATCCTGAAACTCCTTTCCTAATGGCTTCCCTTCGCGACATCCGCCGGCGCATCAAGTCGGTCAAAAACACCCGCCAGATCACCAAGGCGATGGAGTTGGTTGCGGCGTCGAAAATGAAAAAGGCGCAGCAGGCCGCGCTCGCGGGCCGGGCTTACGCCCAGCTCATGGCCGACATGCTGGCCGCACTGGCCGGCCGCGTGGAGAGTCTGGAAAATCCTTTCCTTATCAAGCGCGAGGTCAAGGTGCGCGGTATCCTCCTGGTCACTTCGGACAAGGGCCTGTGCGGACCGCTCAACGGAAATCTTTTCAAGCTCGTCAGCGAAATCAAAACGCCGGCGAAGTATGTCGCGATCGGTCGCAAAGGCGCGCAGTTTCTGGCCCGTACTCGACGCGACGTGCTGGCCGATTTCACCGTCGATGATCGTGCGCAATTCAGCGACGTGAAGACGGTCATCGAATTCATGGTGAAGCTCTACCTCGAGGGCACCATCGACACGATCGAAGTGATTTATCCGCACTACAAGAACACCCTCGTGCAGGAGCCCACGGTGCGTCCCTTGCTGCCGCTCACGAATGTGAAGGATTTCGTGGCCCAGCTGCGCGCGGAATCCGGTGGTGGCCGCCAGGTCGACGATCGCGACATGTTGTTCGAGCCCGATGCGAATTCGGTTTTGGAGGCGTTGCTTCCATTCTACGTGAATCGTTCGGCCCATCAGCTTGTTCTCAACGCCAAGGCGTCGGAACACAGCGCGCGCATGGTGGCGATGAAGACTGCCAAGGACAATGCCACGAAACTGATCGGTGAGCTCACGCTCGAATACAACAAGGCCCGCCAGGCTGGCATCACGCAGGAAATTCTCGAAATTTCCGCGGCCTCGTTCTCCGCCCAATAATTTTAATCACACAACCCCGCTCTCCCCTCTGCCATGAGCAATACAGGTAAAATCGTCCAAGTAATCGGCGCCGTCGTTGACGTGCAATTCGCCGTGAACGCCGTTCCCGCCATCTATCAGGCGCTCACCGTCGACTTCACCGTCGGCAGCAAGCAGGAGAAGCTGACCCTCGAGGTGCAGCAGCACCTCAGCGACGGCGTGGTGCGCGCGATCGCGATGTCGTCCTCCGAAGGCCTTGTGCGCGGTGCGACGGTCGTCGACACCGGTGCTCCGATCTCCGTTCCGGTGGGCGAGGGCATCCTCGGTCGCATTTTCGACGTCACCGGCACGGCCGTGGACGGCAAGGGACCGGTTGCTTTCACGAAACGTTATCCGATTCACCGTCCCGCTCCGGCGCTCGCCGATCAGGACACGAAGGCGCAGATTCTCGAGACCGGCATCAAGGTTATTGATTTGATCTGCCCCTTCATCAAGGGCGGTAAGGCCGGTGCGTTTGGCGGTGCCGGCGTCGGCAAGACTGTCGTCATTCTCGAACTCATTAACAACGTTGCCAAGGGCCACGGTGGCTTTTCCGTTTTCGCGGGTGTCGGTGAACGTTCCCGTGAAGGTAACGATCTTTATCACGAAATGTCCGAGGCGGGCGTCATCAACCAGGGTGACCTCAGCAAGTCGAAGGTCGCACTGGTGTACGGCCAGATGAATGAACCGCCCGGTGCCCGTATGCGCGTCGCGCTTTCGGCTCTCGCGATGACGGAATATTTCCGCGACGAGAAGAACCAGGACGTGTTGCTCTTCATCGATAACATTTTCCGTTTCTCCCAAGCCGGTTCCGAAGTGTCCGCGCTTCTCGGACGTTCGCCCTCGGCGGTCGGTTATCAGCCGACGCTCTCAAACGAAATGGGCATTCTCCAGGAACGTATCACCTCGACGAAAAAGGGTTCGATCACCTCCGTGCAAGCCGTCTACGTGCCTGCCGACGATTTAACCGATCCGGCGCCAGCCAACACGTTTGCGCACTTGGACTCCACGATCGTGTTGGAGCGTTCCATCGCCGAGCTCGGTATTTATCCCGCGGTCGATCCGCTCGCTTCCGTCTCGAAGGCGCTTCAGCCCGACATCGTCGGCGAAGAGCACTACAAGGTCGCCCGCGAAGTTCAGCGCGTGCTCCAGCGCTACAAGGATCTTCAGGACATCATCGCGATTCTCGGCCTCGATGAACTTTCCCCCGAGGACAAGCTCACCGTTTACCGCGCGCGCAAAATCCAGCGTTTCCTCTCACAGCCTTTCGAGGTCGCCGAAGTCTTCACCGGCACACCCGGCAAGCGTGTTCCAGTCAAGGAAACGGTCCGCGGCTTCAAGATGATCCTCGATGGCGAGCTCGATCACGTTGGCGAAACCGACTTCTACATGAAGGGTGGTATCGACGAAGTCATCGCGGCGGCGGCCAAGAAGTAACTCCAAGTAGCGAGCATCGAGTAGTGAGTAGCGATTGTCCCTAAAATCTCCGCCAACTCCTACTCGCTACCCGCTACTCACTACCCGCTACTTTCCAAAATGCCCTTAACTCTCGAAATCGTCACTCCCGAAGCCAAGGTTTACTCGGACACGATTGATAGCGTCGTGATTCCCACGGTCGAGGGCGAGATCGGCGTCCTTCCCGGCCATATCCCGCTGCTGACCCAGATTGAACATGGCGAACTCCGTGTTTCCAAGGGCACAGTAACCCAGTGGCTGGCGGTCGGCGGCGGTTTCGCGCAGATCGACGGCGACACCGTTCGTGTCCTCGCCGAAAACGCGATCACCGAGGAAAAGATTGACGAGAACGCGGTCGAAAACGCGATGAAGCGCGCCGAGCAGGAGCTCAAGGAAGCCAAGAATCTGGATCCGCAACAATACGAGCATCTTCAGAGTTTGGTTCGGTACGCGGGCGTCCAGCTCGCGGTTAAACGCCGTCGTCGCTGATAGTTTCGCCTTGGATTTACCCTGCCCGGGTTGACCCAAGGCTTTTTTATGCTTCTCTCCTGATACTAAGTCTCAGCCGCAAGTGACTGCTCCGCTCAAACACCTTTCGCCGCTCTGCCAGCTCGCCGCTGGCACCACGGGGCGCATTTGCGAGCTGAAAGGCGATGAGAACTTCTGCCAGCGCCTGCGGGAAATGGGTTTTGGCGAAGCCGCGTTGGTGACCAAAGTTTCCGGAACCACCACGAGCCTTTGCCAGATCAATGGCACGCGGATCGCACTCAGCCATGGCGCGGCGATGAATATCCTGGTGGAGCCAATTCCAGCCAAGCCCGCGGGTGGCGGTGATCGCCGGCTGGTTTAGTTGCGCACCACCGATGTCAGCCTCCTTGAAGTTATCTTCTCTCGCCATCGGCGCTTCGGCGCGGGTGAAGGATTTTCCCCGGGGCGGCAATACGTTCGTCCGCTTGCGTGAAATGGGACTCCTTCCCGGCACCACGGTGACTTTTGTGCGGGCGGCTCCGCTGGGCGACCCGCTCGAATTCAAACTCCGCGGCTATCACCTCACGCTTCGTCGGGAGGAAGCCGACCAGATCACCATCGAGGCCTGAGCGTGTCGCAACTGCCATCACACATCACGGGCCCGGGAAAAAAACGTCCGACGCCTGCGGATCGAACGCCCGTCTACGCGCTCGTCGGCAATCCCAACTGCGGAAAAAGCACGCTCTTCAACGCCCTCACCGGACTGAAACAAAAGGTTGGCAACTATCCCGGCGTCACGGTTGAAAAGAAAATTGGCGAGACTTACTCGCAGCACGGCAAGCCGATCAAGATTATCGATCTTCCTGGTGCCTATTCGCTCGCGGCGCGCTCGCCTGACGAGGCAGTGACGCGCGATGTGTTGCTCGGCCGACGTGCGGACACGCCGCAACCGGACCGCATCCTGTGCATTGTCGATGCGACAAATCTCGAGCGTAATCTTTATCTCGTTCACCAGATTCTCGATCTTGGCCGCCCGGTAATTCTCGTGGTGAACATGATGGATCTCGCGAGGGAATCCGGAATCCAGGTACGCGTTGGCCGTCTGGAACAGGAACTCGGCATTCCGGTGATTGCCTGCGAAGCTGTGACCGGAAAAGGCGTGGTCGATCTGAAACTGGCCATGAGCCGCGTCGATTTGCCGCTCGCGCGCCACAGTTGGGATGTTCCGGCCGCAGTCGCGACCGCAGTGGCCGAATTACAGGCTTCGCTCACTGATAACGATGGCCGTTCTCCGCTCGTGGCCCGCGCCGAAGCGCTCTTGCTGCTGACCGATTTTGATACCGTACGGGTTGCCGGGTCCGCGCCGCTGAGCGCGCGAACGACGGAGATCCTTGCGCACTGGCAAAAACATTGGGAAGCCGAGGGCACCGATTGGGCGGGAACGCTCGTGGGCAGTCGCTACGCATCCATTTCCACGCTGTGTGCGGAGATTGTTCAACAAGCGGGTGAAACCGGCCCGTCTTTGTCGGACAAAATTGACGCGGTCGTCACGCATCCAATCTGGGGATGGCTGGTGCTCGGCGTCGTGATGACCCTGATGTTCGTCAGCATTTTCAGTTTTGCGGAAGCGCCGATGAACTGGATCGATGACCAGACTGCCGCGCTTTCGAACTGGGTGAAGCACACGATGGCGGCGGGAGATCTGCGCGATCTTATCTCCGACGGCGCCATCACCGGGGTGGGCGGCGTGATCAAATTTCTTCCGCAGATTTTGATTCTGTTTCTCTTCATTGGACTGCTTGAAAGCACGGGCTACATGGCGCGCGCGGCCTTCATCATGGACCGGCTGATGAGTCGCGTGGGATTGAACGGCAAATCATTTATTCCCCTGCTCAGTTCCTATGCGTGCGCGATTCCGGGCATCATGGCGACGCGTACGATCGAGGATCCGAAGGACCGGCTGGTCACGATCCTCGTCGCTCCGCTCATGAGCTGTTCGGCGCGGTTGCCGGTATATTTGTTGATGATTGCCGCGTTGTTGCCGGGTGATGCCATGCCGGTTTTCACAAAAGTGGGAATCATGTTGCTCATGTATTTTCTCGGTACCATCGGCGCATTCGGATTTGCCTGGCTGTTCAAGCGCACCCTGCTGAAAGGTGCGCCACCGATGATGATCATGGAACTGCCGCCGTATCGTTTGCCGGGCGTACGCGACGTGATCCTGCAAATGCTCGAACGTGCCTGGCTCTTCTTGAAACGGGCCGGGACCATCATTCTCGGCATCAGCATTGTACTCTGGTTTTTGACGACCTATCCCAAGCTTCCGAATCCCGATGCGACCGCCACGGAACAGCTCGCCCACAGCTACGCGGGCCGCGCCGGGCACGTGCTCGAACCGGCGATCAAGCCGCTGGGTTTCGATTGGCGGATTGGGATCGGCCTCATCACTTCATTTGCGGCGCGCGAGGTCTTCGTCAGTTCGATGGGAGTGATTTTTGGCGTGGAGAACAGCGAAGAGGATACTGCGCCGTTGCGCGACGCGCTGCGCGGTGCCAGGTGGCCAACGGGCGCCGCGCTGTTCACGCCGCTCGTTTGCTTAACGCTGATGGTGTACTATGTTTTTGCCATGCAATGCGTGAGCACTGTCGCGGTGGTGAAACGGGAAACCAACGGCTGGAAATGGCCGTTGTTCCAGATCGCTTATATGACCGGCACGGCGTGGCTGGTGTGTTTCGTCATCTATCAAACCGGCCGGGCGCTGGGCTATTGAGATGAATGCGTCGCTCCAAACCGTGGTGGCCCTTGCTATCGTGGCGATTGCGCTGGCCGCGTTGATCGCCTCGGCATTTCGCAAAAAGAAGAACCCGGGCTGTGGCGGTGAGGGCTGCCATGCCGTCAGTCCGGAACTGAAAAAACTCCAGGCGAAATTGAAGCGGTAGGAAAAACGGCCGGAGCGGGTGATTTATGCGGCAGCAGGCAGCGGCGCGGTCAACCGGCGCTTTCCGATGGGCAGCACAATCAACGCGGCGATCACGCACAGCGCTCCGGCACTGAAGAATGCGAGCGTGTAACTTCCGGAGACTGTGCGCAGGACGCCGGCGGCAAACGTCGCAAAAGCGGCCCCGAGTTGATGCATCGCGACCACCCAGCCAAAAACGATGCTGGCCTTCTCGCGTCCGAAAACCTCCGCCGTCAATCGCACGGTCGGTGGTACCGTGGCGATCCAGTCCAGACCGTAAAACACGGCAAAAATTCCCAGGCCGGAGGTTGGCCCGAGCAGCGCATGTGGCAGAAACAGCAGGGAAACACCGCGCAGGCCGTAATACATAAAAAGCAGATAACGGCAGTTGTAGCGATCACTCAACCAGCCCGAAGCCGTCGTGCCGATCAGGTCAAATATTCCCATCATGGCGAGCAAACTGGCCGCCCTCACTTCCGGAATACCGCAATCAAGCGCGGCGGAAACCAGATGCGTGCCAATGAGGCCGTTCGTGCTTGCACCGCAGACAAAGAAGGATCCCGCGAGCAGCCAGAAATCACGCACACACAGGGCTTCCACCAGCACGGTAACGGCCCGTTTGGCGGGATTGCCTGTGCTGGGGGCGACCGCTTCCACCGGTCCCTCGTCGCCGTAGGGTCGCTGTCCGACATCACGGGGATCGTTGCGCATCAGCCAACCCACCAGTGGAATTGCCGCGAGCGTGGCGGCAGCCACCACGAGCGGTGCGCCCCGCCAGCCATGGGTCGTAACAACTTTGGCGAGCGCCGGCAGAAAAACCAGTTGGCCGGTGGCGGTACTGGCGGTCAGCAGCCCGGTGACCAGTCCCCGTTTTTGGGTAAACCACCGGGTGGCCACCGCGGCGCCCAATACGGTCGCCGCCAACCCCGAACCGGTTCCTACCACGATGCCCCACAACAGGACGAACTGCCAGTACTGGGTCGCGTAGACCGAGGTCCCGTAACCGATGCTGAGCAAAGCGAGCCCCGTCATCATCATCCGTCGTAATCCAAAACGTTGATACAATGCGGCGGCAAAGGGCCCGATCAGGCCAAAAAGAAATATGTTGATGGATACGATCGAGGAAACTTTGGCCCGGCTCCATTGGAATTCGTTCCCCAACGGTTGCAGGATGACGCCAGGCGTGGAGCGCGCGCCTGCTGCTGCCAGCAGGGTGAGAAAGGCCACCCCGGCTACGATCCAGGCGTAGTGAAGGGTCGGTTTGGTGGCGTCCGCAGGCGGAGAGCTCATTGGGATCGAAACGTGCCGGCCAAAGTCATGGTTGCAAGTGGGGAGGGGCTGTTTTGGGAAAAAGAAGGGCAACTGCACCAGTTACTGTTCGCCAACCACGGGGGATTTCGCTGTGGTTCCAGGTCATGGGAAAAATTCATGACGTTCGCATGCGGGTTCGTGGCGAATTGGAGGCACCGCCGGCCCTTCGCCGTTTTGGCAGTGGTTGGATCAGCGGAACGCTGGGGCTGATCCTGGGAATCGCGGGGCTGTTTCTGGTAATTTTACTCGTGGCGCCCGGGTCCTTCTCCATGCCGGAGATTCGCGCGCTCCATGAACACGGATGGTTTCGCCTGACGATCCGGGTCATTCTTTTCGCGTCTTTTGTGTTTTCGGCGCTGAGCCTTGCGCTGCGGAAAGAGCGGGTGCTGGGCACCGTGGGCATGGTGTTCGCGCTGGCCGCCACGGTGTTGGGCGGCTCCCATGCGGAAGCGAAGCTGGGTGATCCCACGGAGGCGTTTCTCGGATTGGACTTCTTCGTCCTCAATGTCCTGTTCACCGGTTTTCTGTTCATCCCGGTGGAGCGCGTGTTTCCCCGGAATGCGGAGCAACCCGTCTTTCGCGAGGAGTGGCGGGAGGACCTGTTTTACTACCTCGTGAGCAGCATGCTGGTGCAGATCCTCACGTTTCTTTCGTTTGCCCCGGCGAAGGAAATATTGGTCCTCGCGCCACTGACCGGACTGCGTGCCTGGGTGGGTGCGTTGCCGTTCGTCGTGCAGTTTATCGCGATCATGTTTTTCACCGATCTGGTGCAATACTGGGTCCACCGGGCATTCCATCGCGTGCCCTGGCTTTGGCGGTTTCATGCCGTTCACCATTCGGCCAGAAGCATGGATTGGATGGCGGGCGCGCGCATGCATTTCCTCGAAATTCTCGCTCTGCGCAGCACCACTGTTTTACCCATGTTTGTGCTCGGCTTCAGCGCGGCGGCGATGAACAGCTACATCTTTACGGTGTATCTGTATTCCACCTTTGTGCACGCCAACTTTGGCTGGCGGTTTCCCATTGTTGAAAAAATCCTCGTCACGCCGCGTTTCCATCACTGGCACCACGGCATTGAACGCGAGGCCATCGACGTGAACTTTGCCATTCACTTTCCACTGCTCGACCGGCTTTTCGGGACGCATTATCTCCCGAAGGATCAATGGCCCTCAGGCTACGGCATCGAAGGCCATCCCGTTCCACAGGGCTATATCGAACAGTTAAAACATCCTTTTCGGCGTCCGTCGGAAACGCCGCCGAGTCACCAGTAGCTCACCACTTTTGCTGCATCCACGTCCAGGCGTGTTGCAGGGCCTCCGTGGCGACATTGCCTAGGAGGATGAAATAGACGGCACCCGCGGCGAAAGCGACGTAGCCCAAAGCCACAAACAGGCCATCGCGCTCCATGAGTCCGCAGGCCACGAGAAAGATCGCCCACGCTGGAAGGAAATTGGAAAACGGCACCGGCAAGGGCAGCAGCAGAATGGCCGCCGAGGCAAAAATCACGATGGCGTGCAGCTGGTTGAGCCAGGCGGTTCCTGTCACGGCCGTCCAGCGTGGACGCAACACCGACTCGAGAAACCGCAGGAGTTTAGCGGTGACGCTCATGAGCTTGCCAAAAAACCCTGCAGGCAATTTGGTGCGCTGAATTTTTTTGGGCAGCCATGGGCGCTGCCCGAGCGACAGTCGCAGCGCGATCAAGGCGATGGCGATGCCAAGCGGAGTGGACAGACCGGGCAGGGGGATCGGCTGGATAAAAGGGAGAGTGAGCAACACGATCAGCAGCATGTACGCCCGCTGGCGCAGCGCGAAAATCACTTCGCGCAACGTAACGGCGCGCGTGCCGGC
Organism: Verrucomicrobiota bacterium; assembly: GCA_048498875.1. GTDB lineage: Bacteria > Verrucomicrobiota > Verrucomicrobiia > Opitutales > Opitutaceae > Lacunisphaera. Next base: position 1,234 of record JBEHXD010000118.1, on the reverse strand, counting down.
GCGCGCATGCAGGTCAGCGAGCTCGAGGGAGAGCTTGCGGGGTGCAGGAAGGAGGCGGGCGCGTGCGAGGGTCATGTGCCGCGCTTGTTGCCGTAGAGTTCCACGTGGAGGCGCGGTGCATAGCGATAACCGCGCGCCTTGCAAAGTTCACCGAGCCAGCCGGCTTTGGCCCGCAGCGCTTCGACGCTTGTGCCTTCAGGCATCAGCAGCACCTTCCCGGGAGGAATCGCGCAATCGGTTTCCCTGATCATCGTTTCGATCTCGTCCACGTCGGTTTCCCTACCGACGACAAATTTCAATTGATAGTTCCCCACGGCAATCCAGCTGGCCACGACCTGAGGCTGCCAGCGGAGCGCTTCATGCTTTTTTCGCCAGGTGTCGTCGAGCCGCCCGTCCGGAGCGGAGTGCGCGAGCTTCGGACTGAGCGAGGCCAGATCGCAGGCAATCCCGCGCGGAGGAACCGTGGCCGCGGTTTCGATCGTGATGTGATAATTCTGTTCCTGGAGTTGAAAGGCCAGCTCATGGATTTCCGGGGCGATCATCGGCTCGCCTCCCGTGAGCACGACGTGGCGGGCCGGATGCGTTTTGACCGCAGCGAGAATTTCGCTCACCTCCATCTGGTTTCCCTCGGGCGACCAGGACGCATAAGGCGTATCGCACCAGTTGCACCGGAGATTGCAGCCGCTCGTGCGCACGAAAACCGAGGGTATGCCGATCAGCTCGCCCTCGCCTTGCAGCGAATAAAATATTTCGGAGATCAGCATGAAAAAATAAGACCTATAGGTCGAATAGGGCTTATAGGTCTTATGATTTTGGAGCGACCGGCAAGTGTGGCGTAGCCGTGTACGCGGTCGGATCCTTCAAGCCCGCGAGCTGGAAAGCTTCGCGTCGCTCGACGCAGGTGCCGCACACGCCGCAGTGCACCGCCCCGCCCTTGTAGCACGACCATGTGCGGGCGTAGTCGACTCCGAGCTTCGCGCCTTCGCGGGCAATGCCCGCTTTGTCCATTGCGATGAAGGGCCGCAGTAATTGCACGCCGGCGTAAGTGCCCAGTCGCATCGCATCGCCCATGGCCCGCATGAAATCCTCGCGGCAATCCGGATAGATCGCGTGATCGCCGCCATGAGCGGCGATCACGAGACCGTCGGCGTTCGCGCTTTCCGCGAAGCCGCATGCGGCGGCGAGCATGATGCCATTGCGGAACGGGACCACGGTGCGCTTCATGTTTTCGTCG
>JBEHXD010000117.1:0-11665 GCA_048498875.1 Verrucomicrobiota bacterium | reverse complement strand
GGAGCTTCGATCACCTTGTAATGCTGGGAGGAGAGCACCCGGTTGAGCGAATAGCGCACCTCCGCGTCGTCGTCGACAACGAGAATGGTGGGAACAGTGGTCGGATCGGCCATGGGTGATTGGGAATTATATTAGCGCTTTGTCAGAACGTCGTTCTAATTATCTCCCATGCTTGGCTGGTCAATTAACTTGTTTCACATCTTCGGCATCCAACTTGCGGTGCACGGCAGCTTTCTGTTGCTGCTTGCTTATGCCGGCTACGATGGCTGGCAGGATGGAGGGGGTTCGGTGGGAATGCTATGGAATGTCGCGCTGATTATCTGTTTTTTTGTCTGTGTGGTTCTGCATGAGCTCGGTCATTCACTGACCGCCCGGCGTTTCGGGGTACATGTGCCACGTATTCTTCTTCTGCCGATCGGCGGCATGGCGCAGTTTGACCGGATTCCGAAAAAACCGTCGGAGGAGCTGTTGATTACGATTGCCGGACCGGCGGTGAATTTCGCGCTGGTGGCTCTTTTACTCCCTTTCGCCTGGCGCGCGGTTTTTGGATCGATCGAGGTCACGGAATATTCGGCCGGCACGCTGGTCACGCAACTTTGCGTGGCGAATTTGTTGATGGGAACGTTCAATCTCCTTCCCGTTTTTCCGATGGACGGTGGCCGTATATTTCGTGCGGCCCTTGCGACCCAGACGTCTCATCTGAAAGCGACCTACTGGGCCGCGTTACTGGGCAAAATCCTGGCCGTCACTTTCGCACTGATCGCTGCTTTCTGTTTCAATCGGCCTCTGACCTGCCTTTTGTTTCTGTTCATCTATTGGGCGGGCGACGCCGAATACCGGATGATCCGTCGGCAGGAGGAAAACCAACGTTACGTGAACGAGATGGTTGCCCGGGCAAAGGCCATCAAGCCTTTTGACAGGAACGAACCGCCGCTGCTGGCGGGGTGATAAAACGTCGTCAGGGAGGTAAAACCGTGAAATCAGGTGCAGATTCTGCCGGGTTTCATGATTATCTTTGACAGTAATTATCGATCCATTTTTTAGTGTAATCGAAATGTCCGAAACTGCCCTCAAGTTCGATTTTCGTGTATTGCGCCGGTTGCGCGATCAACACGACATGACGTTGGCGGACTTATCCAAGGCCTCGGGTGTCTCGATTGCGGTTATCTCAAAGCTTGAGCGAAACCAACAGTCGGCCGAGCTCGATACGTTGTACCGGTTGGCGCGGGCTTTTGGGCTGAGCGCGACCGATCTGCTGGCGTTGACGGAATCGCCCCTCGCCCATCGATCGAACGAAAAGTCCCACCGTTCGGATGACTTCAAGTTTCGCCAGGTGAAATACGCCAATGTGGTCGCCCTGCTCGGTTCAGCCCCGGCGGGAGCAAAAGTGTCCCGGCCGGAAATCCATCACGACGACACCGAAATGTGCTGGGTCACGACTGGAAAACTTCGCCTTTCGCTTCCACACGAGCAGTGCGTCCTCGCGGCCGGAGAGAGCATTCAGTTCGATGCCATCCAGCAGCACACGTACGAGGCGCTGGCCGATTCGCAGTTCATCATTCTTCACCTTCGAAAAGACAAACGCTACTGACCCATGCGCATTGATCATCAGCTAAAAACTTCCGCGCTGGCCGCGGCTTTGGAAAATTTCTGGCAGGTTTCCGGCGAGAAATTGAATCTCACCCACCAGGACTACGATCCGGCCCGCGGAGCCCCGGTGTTCACTGTGAAAGGCAAATACACCGCGCGGGGATGGACCGAATGGACGGAAGGTTTTCTGTACGGGTCCGATCTGCTGCAATTTGACGCCACGGGCGACACGAGTTTCGCGGCGCGCGGAAAGAAATACACCATCGACCGCATGGCATCCCACGTGAGCCATGTGGGCGTACACGACCACGGCTTTAATAATCTCAGCACCTACGGCAACTGGCTTCGCCTTCAGCGCGAGGGAAAACTGGCCGACGACCAGATCGCCTTGTGCGAACTGGCCATCAAGGCCTCGGGGGCCGTGCAGGCATCACGCTGGTCAAAAATTAACGGTGGTGGCGGCTACATTTATTCCTTCAACGGCCCGCACTCCCTGTTCGTCGATACCATTCGCTCCTGCCGCATCCTGATGGTGGCCCACCGGCTTGGTCACCGGTTGATGGGAGAAAACGACGCCGCGCATTCCCTGCTTGATCGCGCCCTGCAGCACATCGAAGCAACGGCGAAATACGCCGTCTTCTACGGCGAAGGCCGCGACAGCTACGACGAACTCGGTCGCACCGCCCACGAGTCGGTGTTCAATCCCAATGACGGCCGTTTCCGTTGCCCCAATTCGCAGCAGGGTTATTCGGGCTTCACCACCTGGACCCGCGGCCTGGCGTGGGCCATGGTCGGATTTGCCGAGGAATTGGAATTTCTGGAAACCGTGGTCGAGAGCGAACTCGCCCCACTGGGTGGAAAAGCAAAATTCCGCGACATCATGCTGAAAGCCGCCCGCGCCACCTGCGATTGGTACATCGCCAATACGGCACAGGACGGCATTCCGTATTGGGACGGCGGTGCCCCCAACCTGCACAAGCTCGGCGACTGGCGCGCACGCGACGCGGAGCCCTTCAACGACTACGAACCGGTGGACAGCTCGGCCGCGGCAATTGGTGCCCAGGGATTATTGCGTCTGGGGCGTTATCTCGGCACCGACACGACCGACGGCAAACGCTACTGGCAGGCTGGCCTGACCACCATGCGCACGCTGCTTGCCGAACCCTATCTGGGAACGGCCGCAGGCCATCAAGGATTGCTGCTTCACTCTGTCTATCACCGGCCAAACGGTTGGGACCACATTCCTCCTGGCCGCAAAGTACCGTGCGGCGAAGCGTGCATGTGGGGCGATTATCATTTGCGCGAAGCCGCATTGCATTTGCAGCGGACCATGCGCAGTGAACCGTACTATACTTTCTTTGGCTGTCTTCCCTCCTGATCAGATTTACCCATCCCCCGCCATGTTCTCCGCCTTTCCTTTTCAAAACCTGAACAAGCTTTGTGTTCACACGATCACCACGAAGCCGTGGGCGTTGGAAGTGGCCTCCGAAAAATACGCCAAGGCGGGCGTGAAGGGCATCACTGTCTGGCGTGACGCGCTGGCCGGTCGCAATCCGGCGCAAGCGGGCGCCCGCATTCGCGACCAGGGCCTGAGCATCGTTTCACTCTGTCGCGGAGGATTTTTCCCGGGATACTCCGCGTCGGAGCGGCGCGCCGCCATTGACGACAATCGCAAGGCGATCGCCGAAGCCCAGGCGTTGGGTGCGCCGTTGATCGTATTGGTCTGCGGAGCCGTTCCCGGACAAAAACTCTCCGAGTCGCGCAAACAAATCCAGGAAGGAATCGCCGCGGTGTTGCCAGATTGCATCGCCGCCGGGGTGAAGCTGGCGATCGAGCCGCTGCATCCCATGTACGCGGACTCCCGGTCCGCGATCAACACCATGGCGCAGGCAAATGACATGTGCGAAGCCATCGCATCCCCGTTTGTCGGCGTGGCGGTGGACGTCTATCATCTGTGGTGGGACCCGGCGCTCGAAAAGGAAATCGCGCGCTGCGGAAAACTGGGGAAACTTTTTGCCTATCATGTCTGCGATTGGCGGACACCCACCATCGACATGCTGAATGACCGGGGGCTCATGGGCGAAGGGTGCATTCCCTTGCGACAGATTCGCGCCTGGGTCGAAGCCGCGGGATTTACCGGTTTCAACGAGGTGGAGGTTTTTTCCCACCGTCTTTGGGCCATGGATCAGGATGAATATCTCAAACTGATCGTCCGCTCCTATTCTGATTTCGTCTAATCCCCGGAAATTAAATCCCTCCCTTTATCAACTAATGAAAACTCACCGCATCGGAATCATCATGAACGGCGTCACCGGACGCATGGGCACCAACCAGCATCTGATTCGCTCCATCAAGGCGATCATCGATCAGGGAGGCGTGAAGCTTTCCGACAATGAAGTGATCATTCCCGACCCGGTACTGGTTGGCCGCAGCGAAGACAAACTCCGCGCACTCGCCGCCCGGGTGGGCGTGCAACGAATCTCCACCAATCTTGATGCCGAACTCGCGAAACCGGAAAACCAGATCTATTTCGACGCGACACTGACCGGCCAGCGTCCGGTCGGGGTCCGCAAGGCGATCGCAGCAAAGAAACACATTTATTGCGAAAAACCCACCGCCACCACTTCGGCTGAAGCACTGGCGCTCGCCCGGGAAGTCACTGCGGCAGGACTCAAAAACGGCGTGGTCCAGGACAAACTCTGGCTCCCCGGTTTATTGAAGCTGAAATATCTGATCGATACCGGATTTTTCGGAAAAATCCTCTCGGTCCGGGGAGAATTCGGTTACTGGGTGTTCACCGGAGAATTCGAAAAACTCCAGCGCCCCTCGTGGAATTACCGCAAGGAAGATGATGGCGGCATCATTGTGGATATGCTGTGTCACTGGCAGTACGTGATTCAAAACCTGTTCGGTGACGTGAAATCGGTTTCCTGCCTTGGAGCGACGCACATTCCGACCCGCTGGGACGAATCGGGCAAGCCGTACAAATGCACGGCGGACGATTCCGCCTATGCGACGTTCGAACTCAAAAACGGCGTGATTTGTCATTTTAATTCCTCCTGGGTCGTGCGCGTGGATCGCGACGATCTTCTCACCTTGCAAGTCGACGGCACGCATGGAACCGCCGTCGCCGGACTGCGCGACTGCAAAGCACAGGCCTTGGCCGCAACGCCGCGCTGCGTATGGAATCCCGACGTCGACAGCCCGATCAAATACAAGGATGGCTGGACCCGCGTACCCTCGAACGACACGTACGACAACGCATTCAAAGTGCAGTGGGAATTGTTCCTGAAACACGTTGTCACGGGCTCTCCCTTCCCGTGGAGTCTTCACGAAGGCGCCAAGGGGGTGCAACTCGCCGAACTCGGTTTGAAGTCCTGGGCGGAACGCCGGTGGGTGGACGTACCCGAATTGAAATAACCTCGATCGCAACCCAGGCACCCATTTCGAAGGAAACTGACACTCATGGCCAAGATAGCTCTCGTTACCGGCGGTTCCCGCGGCATTGGTTTTGGCATCGCCAAGGCTCTTGCCGCTGAAGGATGGGATATTGTCATCAATGGAGTCCGCTCCGTTGATGATGTCGCCCAACCCATGGCGGAATTGAGCGGACTGGGCGTACGGGTTGGCTATGCTCGTGGAGACATTGGAACCGCAGCAGGGCGTGAGGCCATTTTGACCGCCACCCGGCAGTTCGCCAATGGCGCGATCAACCTTTTGGTGAACAATGCCGGGGTGGCCCCCAAAGTCCGGGCCGACCTGCTGGAAACCTCCGAGGAAAGCTACGATTACGTCATGGACACGAACTTGAAAGGTTCGTTTTTCCTCACCCAAGCGATCGCCCGGGACATGGTCGGAGCGAAAAAGGTCAATCCGGCTTTTCAGGCTTGGATTGTCAATATCACCTCCATTTCGGCCACGGTCGTGAGCATCAATCGCGGAGAATATTGTATCGCCAAAGCCGGATTTGGCATGCTGACCCAGCTTTTTGCCGCCCGCCTCGGGGGTGAAGGAATTCCGGTCTATGAAGTCCGGCCAGGCGTCATCAAAACCGACATGACTGCCGGCGTGACCGAAAAGTACGACAAGTTGATTGCAGGAGGATTGTGCGTTCAGCCCCGATGGGGATTCCCCGACGACGTAGGTCGTGCAGTTGCCGCGTTGGCACGCGGAGATTTTCCGTTTTCCACCGGCCAGATAGTGATGGTCGACGGTGGATTGACGATTCCGAGGCTCTAAACGCCCGATGGGGGCCCTCAATCGCTAGTTTCTTCCTTCCGACCGCGAGAAAAGTAGCCGAAAAGCTAGGCCGGAAGCCCGGGAGATTTCTGGTGTGCTCACCAGCGGGTAAGCATCGTAATTCTTACGGTCTGAATCGCGATTTTTCGCAGTTTTCCCTCTGAAGAACCGGCCCGCTTCGGTCGTGTCATAACTGCAAATAAGCGGCACTAGCCTACCGGCTAATAGCTCTAAAAATCATCAAATGATACTCTTTTTTGACACTGATATTCCCATGTCGACCCCAACCAATTATACCTCGGCAAGCGCTTCAGAAAGCGCTGTAAGCCATTTGCCAGCATGGAAACGGAGTATCGATATTGTTTGCTGTTTAATCGCTCTCCCCTTTCTCGCCGTCTTGACCGTAGTAATGACCATTTTGACCAAGTTGGTGGCTCCTGGCCCCGTGTTTTTCCGGCAGGAACGCATCGGCTGCAGCGGCAAACGCTTTTGGATTTATAAATTCCGCACCATGCGGGTTGGCGCTGACACCGCGGGCCATCAGGATTATTTCAAACAGCTGATCGGGACGAATGCCCCGATGATGAAACTGGATTCGCGTGGCGATTCCCGCCTCATTCCTGGCAGCAAATGGCTCCGTGCATCGGGGCTCGATGAACTGCCTCAGATCATCAACGTACTTCGCCGCGAAATGAGCGTGGTTGGCCCCCGTCCCTGCATTCCGGGAGAATATGCCGCCTATCAACCCTGGCAGCGTCAACGTTGCGAAGCGATGCCCGGCCTTACCGGCCTTTGGCAGGTTTCCGGCAAAAATCGCACTACTTTCGAGGAAATGGTAAATCTAGATATTCGTTACGGTGCGACCAAGTCGTTCCTGATGGATATCCGAATCATCGTAATGACTGTTCCCGCTCTTCTGGTTCAGATCTACGATACCAAATTCCGCAAAGGCAGTGCTCCTGAAGCAATGCACGGGATTCCCGCCGTCTCCATTCGCACCGCCCAATCGGCGTCTCCGGTACCTTGATAAAATAACACTCCCGCCCACGTTGGACCCTTGCTTTGCTGCAAGGGTCTTTTTTTTGCGCCTGAACCAGGACTTCAAATCATCCGACCCTGTCTGGTTATTCCCCCTTGCCTAGCCAGCCGCTTTGCTCCGATATGAAGAAGATGCGTCAATGGTCACTCACCCGCGGCCAGCTTCACCCCCAAAAAAACCGATCAAACTCAGGGTTTAGCCTCATTGAGTTGATGGTGGCGATGACCATCTTGAGTATTCTTTTCCTGATTGCCGTCCCCACTTATCAGCGTTTGCAGCGAAAGGCCAAAACGGCCGCCATTGTTACTGATCTCCGGGTTTTTGCCACCGCTTTGCAGGCACATGCCCACGACGCCGGCTCATGGCCTGCAGAAGTCGATGCCGGCGTAGTTCCACCAGGGATGACTCCAGAAGAGCTTAAATATGACGATTGGACCCGTACTACACCCATTGGAGGTAAATTTGACTGGGAATATAACTGTAATAACGTTGGTGGCGTCTACACGGCGGCGATCAAGATCAGCCCGACGACAGATGCCCCACTGGTTCCTGACGACGATCTTTTCATAGCAATTGACCAAACAATCGACGACGGCGATCTTGACACCGGTAATTTTCGGCGAGGTTTTGGCGGCGATCCAATTTTTATCATCGAGAAATAATGTCGGCTTCCGCTTACAGCATTACCCTGCATCACCTTTCCCCGGACGCAAAAGCGGCGGGTCTGGCTTATCCGGATGAGCACCTTTTGGCGGTTAGCATCGGACAGCTTCGCGAACTCCTGTATTCACTGAGTGAAGTGGCGTCCCGCCAGACGATTTATGAGCCTTCTTCGCCCGAAATCCGCATTAAGACAGAGCGGGATATTTTCGTGGTACGGACGCGATATCGGCGGCTTTGCTTCGTGGGATGGGAGGCAATGTTGCGGGGTGAGGACCATTCGGTGGCCTACATTCTCGCCGCGGTAACGGGCAGCAGCGAACACGGCAAAATCATTCCCAAGATCGAGCGTCCCGCGCCTTCCTATAAACCTCAAAGCACACCTTCAGTGGAGGGTGAAGGCATGCCACGATGGGCAAAAATCGCCATCATGGGCTTCCTTATCATTGGATTCAACGGCACAGCCGTATGGCTGTTGCTGAAGCCGCCCACGCATCTGGCGCCCAAATTCACGCTACTTCCCGATTTTGAATCCAAGGCCTTGTTGTCAAAAGTCGCGGGCGAATACGTCACCGGCACACGTGAAGGAGACAGGCGGGTGGTAATCGAGCCTGACGGCACGCTTAGATTCACCAAATTTGGTCCCAAAAAAGCGTTGCTCGATGAAGGCACCAAAGTAGCCCGGGGAGGGTTGGCCGAGGGACGAGCCGCGCTTGTGACCAGCGATCCGTCGGTCATCACAATCAAGGATGGCGATACGATCATGCTCTACGGAATGACGTTTCGGAGAAAGGCCACGTAGACCCCTAGTTTGCCGGACGGATTCAAGACGCATCCGGTATTGCCCCGGATTTGTCGTCAAAAATGGTGGACCCTATCAGGTTCGAACTGATGACCTCCTCAATGCCATTGAGGCGCTCTACCAACTGAGCTAAGAGCCCATAACTGAACGACAGAAGGTGTTAAAAGTAAGGTTTGGCACAGGAACGCAAGGACTTTTTGCGGGAGAATTTGCCGGGCTTTTTTTCGGACAAAATCGTGCATCTACCTGCCCCGCTCAGCTCAAATCCTTCATCCGGAAAGTGACCGTCCAGGTGTCCGCCTTGCCATTCGGCGTGGGGCCGATGCTTTTCACCCGGCGAAAGGCCTCGATCACCGAATCGTCGAAGGCACGATCACCCGACGATTTCGAAATACGAGGATTCAAAATCGACCCGCTCGCGGTGATATCAAAGGTCACTTTGGCCTCCATTTGATCGTTGACGCCCGGCGGCGGCTCGTGGGCTTCCTTCAGGGCACTCAGCAAAAATGAAATGTAGGTGTTCAGTTCGCTTTGTTCTTCCCGGGTTAGAGCCTTGCCCCCCCCGCCTCCGCGCGTGTTTGCGGTCGATCCGCCTTTAACTCCTCCAGGTATCCCCTGGGAATCAATCCGCGGTACGTTGACCGCGGTTTTTTGTGTCGCTGATCCCGTCGATGGCTTGGGTGGTGGGTGTTTCTTGAGGAAATCCTGGCGGGAGATTCGTTCGCTTCGCTTCATCTCCTTTGCGATCGACGTATCGACCGGTTGCTTGGTGGGCACGGGTTTCGGCGGCGGTGTTTTGGTGGAGACTGTCTTCGTCGGAGGTGTTTCGTCCCTGACTTCCGGTTCTGACGTGGGCGTTGTCTCTTGCGGCGGTGGCTCCACCTTCTGGGGCGGAGCTTCCACCTTGGGCACTTCCAATTTCACCGGCGTTGGTGAGTTCCCTTCCGCCGGCGCGACCAGTTCGTCGCGCGCCGTGGGTGGTCCCGCCACCAATTCAAAGATGACCGGAGCTTTTTCCTGCTGGGCCACATATACGGTCGAAACGAAAATCAGCGCGGCCACAAACGCGTGAATCGTCAGCGAAACTAAAATCGAACTGGGAGACTTGGCGTGCATCGCCTCACTTGGCCTCGGTATCGAAGGTAATCTTGGTCAGGTTATACTTTTTGATCTCATCCATGACGCGCACCACCTGCTGCCATTGGAGCGTGAGATCAGCCCGGATGCGGATGATGGGCTGTTTTGGTTTCGCCGATAGCGCGGACAGATTGCTCGACAGTTCGGCGAAACTCACCCGTTTCGATCCGAAATAGAAATTCCCCGCCTTGTCCACCGAGATGGCCTGGAACTCCGCGTCCGGCGGAGTCTGCTGGGTTTTCTTTCCCTCGACCGGCAGATTGACCGGAATCGTCTGCTCCTGCTGGATCAACGGCGTACTGATCATGAAAATGATCAGCAGCGTAAACCCAAGATCCACCATGTTGGTGATGTTCAATTCCGCCACCGGGTGGAGCTGCCTTGGTCTGCGAAAAATTCTCGCCATGGGAATCGATTACTTGGCTTCCAATTCGATGCGGTCGGCGAGGCTGCTCGCGTAGTTTTCCAGCTCTGTGATCATTTTCTTCACGTTACCGAGAAGGATATTATAGCCGAAAACTGATGGAATCGCCACCACGAGACCGGCGATGGTCGTCAACAAAGCGGCCGACACACCGGGGGCGAGCGTCTGAATGCTGGCGGACGCCTGGGTCGAAATCGCGCTGAATGCCTCCATCACACCCCACACCGTCCCGAACAAGCCCATAAAAGGCGCGCCAGACACCAGGGATGCGAGAATGATCATACTGGACTCGTAGCGAAGCGACTGGTTCGCGAGCGCGCGCTGGACCGCATTTTCGGCATGTTCCAGGCGGGAACGCATGTTCTCGTCGCCCTTCTCCTTCCCGATCGCCGCAGCACGCCAATAGGCCTCGAGAGCATCGGACAACAAATCCGCGTAGGGAATGTCACGCCGGTTGCGCAAGCTCTCGGGCAAATCGAGAATATGCTTCTCCTGTCCGATTTTCTTTTCGAACAGCAGATTCAGCTCACGCAGTTTTTTCAGTTCCGAATATTTCCCGAGCATGACCGCCCAGGCAAAAATACTGAACACCGCAAGCAGGGCGATTACCGCCTGCCCGACTGAGTCGGTGGTCAGAAACACCTGCCAGACATTGATGGTATTGGCGAGAAACAGCGGAGTAAAACTGAGCATGTAACGCAGTGTTGGCGCGTTTGCTCCGACCAATCAATGGAAAATCCTCGCGAATCGCCGCCTGAATCTGATTGCGCGACACCCCCAACCTTTTTTCGCTGGTCGTGTCTTTGTCCCTCATGCCCAACAAATCCAAATCCACCGGCAAGTTGATCTCGTTCGAAGGTTCCGAAGGCAGCGGCAAATCCACCCAGATCGCCCGCCTCGCCGGCCATCTCCAAAAAGTCGGCCGTGAAGTGGTCGCCACGCGCGAGCCCGGCGGCACGGAGATCGGCGAACAAATCCGAAACATCATCGTCCATAATTCCAAGGGAGACGAAATGTGCCCGGAAACCGAGTTGCTCCTTTTCACCGCCGCCCGTGCCCAGGTGGTGCGTGAAGTGATCGCCCCCGCGCTGGCCCGCGGCGCGATCGTCCTCAGCGACCGGTACCTCGATTCCTCCACCGTTTACCAGGGAATTGCGCGTAATCTCGCCCCCGGACCAGTCAGCGATATCAACCGTTTTGCCGTGGGCAACGTGATGCCCGATCTCACCATCGTCATCGACGTTCCGACCGAGGTCAGCCTCGCGCGCATCCGACAGCGCGCATCCGATCTCCCTGATCGCATGGAGCGCGAAAATATCACCTTCTACACCAAGGTGCGCGAAGGCTACCTGCTTCTCGCCCAGCAATGGCCGGAGCGGGTCGTGGTGATGGATGGGACTCAGACGCCGGAGGCGCTGGACAAGAAAATTTGGAGCGAAGTGCAGCGCTATCTCGCATAAGCCGGGAAGAACCCCGCCCGTCTGTCTTCTCACGCCCGCTCCCATGTCCATCGCCCACCTCGCCTGGCCATCCGCCCTCGAAGGCACCCCCACGGTGTCCGTCATCGAGCGTGCAATCGAACGCGGCCGGCTGGCCCACAGTCTCCTGCTACACGGAGAAAATCTGGGCACTCTGGCGATGGTGGCGCATGCCATCGCGGACCGCCTGCTCAACGATCCCCGCCAGCCCAGCCAGCATTTTCCGCCAAAACAACACCCGGATTTTCACGCACTGCGTCCGACCGGCAAAATGCGGCAGATCGGCGCCGACGCCA
>JBEHXD010000116.1:0-11678 GCA_048498875.1 Verrucomicrobiota bacterium | reverse complement strand
AATTCCCCAAACGGTCCGCCGTTCTGCACGGAAGTCCACCGCGTTAAGGATAACGCACCCCACCCGCTTAAACTCTCCTTGCCTGCCGCGGGACCGCCATCGCACAATGGCTCCCTTGAGCGCATCCGCCCACACCGCCCGTTCGCTTCCTGCCGGCATCATTCCCGGTCAGCCGGTCACCGCACTGGCTCCGATGCAGGATGTGACGGACCTGCCGTTCATGCGCGTGATGGCGCACTACGGCGCGCCAGATTATTTTTTCACGGAATTCTTTCGCGTGCATGCGCAGTCGCGGCCCGAAAAACATATTCTGCGTTCGATCATCGAAAACAAAACCGGCCGCCCGGTTTTTGCCCAGCTGATTGGCGAACACGTTCCCGACATGGTCCGCACCGTGAAGGAACTGCTGCAGTATCCTGTCGCCGGCATCGATCTGAACATGGGTTGCCCGGCGCCGAAAATCTACAAGAAGAACGTGGGCGGCGGGCTCCTGCGCGACCCCGCAAAGATCGACGAGTTGATCGGGGCCATGCGCGATGCGGTGCCGGGCCTTTTCACAGTCAAAATGCGGATCGGTTTCGAGACCACGCAGAACTACGATCCGATTCTCGCGCTCATCAACAAACACGGGGTTGATCTCCTGAGTGTGCACGGACGCACCGTCAAGGAAGGCTATCGGAGCGAAGTCCATTACGACTTCATCGGTCATGCCGCCCGCGCCGTGCGTTGTCCGGTACTCGCCAACGGCAATATCGCCTCCGCCGACAAAGCCGCCCAGGTGCTTGCCGAGACCGGTGTCGCGGGCGTGATGATCGGGCGCCACGCGATTCGGAATCCCTGGATCTTCCGGCAGTGCCGCGAGCGCCTGGCGCAACCGGCGGCAACCTTGTTTCAGCCTACCCTCGCCGATGTGCGCGAATACGTGGATCGCCTGTATCGCGAGACGCGTACCCCGGAAGTGCCCGAAGCCGCGCACGTGGCCAAGATGAAAAAGTACCTGAATTTCGTGGGCCAGAGCGTGGACGCACAGGGTCTCTTTCTTCACGACATGCGCCGGGCGATGACGGAAGCCGAGTTGTTTTCCGTGTGCGACCGGCATCTTCTCACCGAGCCGGGTAAGATTTTTGCGCCCGAGCCCTACGCCGGAGTGATCGCACGTCCCAACTGCGAAACTCCGTTGGAGAGTTGTTCGCTGGATACGATCTCGGCTTAAACTAAAAGCCTGCGCTTGAAATGGTGGAACCCGCCCGGAGGTCGGGTTTGTCTGCGATGGCCCAAAACGCGTCCGGAGGTCGCGTTCCACCTTCAACAGCTTCACTCCAGTCCGAGCACTTTCCGGCCGGTGGCCGAAATCATCTGCGGCACCCATTGCGGGTCCCAGACGATGTGAACCTTCGCTGACTCGACGTTAGGCAGCGTGGCGATCTTCTGCCGGGCGTCCTCCGCAATGACCGGCCCCATGCCGCATCCGGGAGCGGTGAGAGTCATTTTCACTTCGACGTTATTTTTCCCGGCCGGAGTTTTTTCCACCGCGAGATCGTAGACTAATCCGAGGTCGACGATATTGACGGGAATCTCAGGATCGAAACAGGTCTTAAGCGTATCCCAGACGAGCTGCTCGCTGAATTCGCCTTTGGTTTCAGCGACCGGGGTGTCGGTCTTCAGCGAAAATCCCGCAATTGCGTCGACGTCTTCGCGGGCGATGCGGAAGAGTCCCTCATCTGTCCGCACCGTCACGTTGCCGCCCAGGGTTTGGGTGATCAGCACGGAAGTTCCCTGTTTGAGCGTGACCACATCACCGGCGGGAATGATCGTGGCGCGGCAATCGCGGCCGAGGTTGTATTCCTGATTCATGATCGACACGATTACTTGAGGCGAAGCTCGATGGGAAGTCTGGCGTAAAGGCCCTGGGGATCATTGAACCGGCCGAGCGATTGCAATTCCTCGAAGGTTTCGCGCAGGAAGGTGTTCACCGGCCCGGTGGTGGCCGAGAACGATTGCTCGCGGCGACGTCCTTCAAAAGCCTCGGCGAACTGCTCGGCGAATTGTTTTTTGCGCGGATATTCCGCGACGCGGAAATTATTTCCGAGCGACGCCTTGCCCGCCGCATATTTCACGGCGGCGGAAAGCCCGCCGAGTTCGTCGACCAGACCGAGATTGAGCGCCTCCTTGCCCGACCACACGCGGCCCTGGGCGATTTCCTGCACCGCCGCGCGCGAGAGTTTGCGGGAGTCGGCCACCTTGCCGATGAACTGGTCGTAAACCCAGTCCACGAACGTCTGGAAAAGCGCGAGTTCCTCCGGCGTCTTCGGACGGGCAATCGTGCTCGAATCGGCAAATTTCCCTGTCTTAACCGTATCGAAGGTCAGACCGAGTTTGTCGTTCGCGAGCCCCTGCACATTGAGATACATGCCGAAAACCCCGATGGAGCCGGTGATCGTCGTCGGCTCGGCGAAAATGCGTTCGGTGTTGGTGGAAATCCAGTAGCCGCCGGATGCCGCCACCGTGCCCATCGAGACCACGACAGGCTTGGTTTTTTGAATCAGGCGGACTTCGCGCTGGATCGCCTCGGAAGCGGAGACACTGCCGCCGGGGCTGTTGACGCGCAGCACGACCGCCTTGACGCTGTCGTCCTGGCGGATTTGCCGAAGCATGCGGGCAGTTTTATCGCCGTAGACCAGACCTTCCGCGGTGCCGGTGCCGTCGACGATTTCGCCCTCGGCATAAACGATCGCGATCTTGCCGGAGCCACCGGTGTTGATCTCGACGCGGCCCTCATTGCGGCGCTTGGCGACGAGTCCATCATCGGAAACCAATTTCGCATAGTCGTTTAGTGCAATCTGGCGGAAGGTGTCGCGCGAACCCTTGCGGCCGGTCGCTGCTTTCAGGTCGGTCAACACTTCGTCGAGATAAGCCACGCGATCGATGAGTTTGATCGATTTGGCGATGTCAGGGCGGATGAAGCCTTTTTCGTCGACGATCTTCTGCAGGGAACCGGCCGGGAGTTTCCGCGATTGTTCGATCGAGGCGGTCAGTGTGCTCCAGACGTCATCGAGGAGCTTTTGCGTCTGGGCACGATTTTCTTCACTCATGTCCTTGCGCGTGAAAGGTTCCACCGCGCTTTTATATTTTCCGACCCGGGTCACCTGCACCCCGATGCCGAATTTTTCAAAGGCGCCCGTGAAGAACATGGGCTGGGAAGCGAGGCCGGGCATCACGATGGCTCCGTAGGGATCCAAGGTAAGTTCGTTTGCGACCGAGGTAAGGTAGAAATCCCGCGTACTGGCGTAATCCAAGTAGGCCTTTACCGGTTTGCCGGAAGCCTTGAACGCCTCGATTGCCTCGCGCACTTCCTTGAGGGCGGCAAAGCCGGAGCCATAGCCTTCCGGACGCATGCGGCCGGTAAGATAGAGGCCGATGATGTCACTGTCAGTGGACGCGGCCTGAAGGGCGCGGGTGACCTCGCGCAACTGCAAAACGTGACGGGCTTCACCGCCGAAGGCCTCGGTGAATTGCTCCAACCCGTCCATTTGCAGCGGCGAATCCTGGATGTTCGTGGAAAGATCGAGCACGATATAGGACCCTTCCTGCACGGCGACCGGCTTCTTTTCGCCCATGGCGACCATGGCGCCGAGCAAAACAAAAAAGATTACGACGCCACCGACGGCAAAGACCATCATTGCAGTCAACGTGGCAAAAAAGGAGGTGAAGAAGTTCTTCATGGCGGCGAAACTAGGCAGGGTCCCCCTCTCCGCCAGCGAAAAACGATTGCTGGTCTGAAGGTTGGACAAATGGCATGGAAACGGGATGAATGGTCGGGGACTTAATAATCTTCCCGACGCGTCGATTTAACCATCTAGTCCTTTTCATTTTAGGACAAAACTTACACTATTGCCTCCATGAGTGAGAAAAAAGAGCTGCTCACAACGAACCGCAAGGCGCTGACCATTAATCTCGATGGCACCCGTTATGGAACCATCGCGGAGATCGGCGCCGGCCAGGAAGTCTCGCGCATCTTTTTCCAGGTGGGCGGCGCTTCCGGCTCCATCGCCAAGACGATTTCGGCCTACGACATGACGTTCAGTGATGCGATCTACGGCAAGGCCCCCCGCTATGTCTCCCGCGAGCGGCTCGAGACCATGCTCGATCACGAGTATCGGCTCCTGAAGGAACGCCTCGCGGAAAAGCGCGGCGACCGGACCAAGTTCTTCGTTTTTTCGGATACCGTCGCGGCCAAGACCTTCAAGGGAAACACCGACGGCCATGGCTGGCTCGGCGTGCGCTACCAGCAAAATCCCCTCGAGGAGCCGAGCAACATCATCATCCACGTCCGCATGTGGGATAAGGAAAATGTCCAGCAGCAGCAGGCCATCGGCATCGTGGGCGTCAACCTGATCTACAGCGCGTTTAATTACAGCAGCGATCCGCACCAGCTCATCCAGTCCCTCGTCGACCACATCGGCACCGAGCGGGTCGAGATCGACATGATCCGCGTAAGCGGTCCCGTTTTCAGCAGCATCGACAACCGCCTCCTCGCGTTGCGGCTCGTACAGTACGGGCTGACCAACGCCGTGATGTTCGCCCCGAGCGGCGAGGTGCTGCAGCCGTCCGAAGTGCTTTATCGCAAGGCCGTGCTGGTCGAACGCGGCAGTTTCCGTCCAGTGACCCACGTCAATGTCGACATGCTGAACTGCGCCACGGCCCAGTTCATGCAGGAGCCGACAGTAAAGGGAAAAGAGATGATGGTGCTCATGGAAATCACCATGAACAACCTGCTCGCGTCCGGCGATCTCGACGCCGACGACTTCCTCGCGCGCGTCGACATGCTCGGGCACATCGGATTCACGACGTTGATTTCAAACTACTCGGAGTTCTACCGGCTCGTGTCCTATTTCCGCCGCTACACCAAGGAAATGATCGGCGTCGCCATGGGCATCAATACGCTCCTGGAAATCTTCAACGAGAAATACTACGAAAACCTCGAGGGTGGCATTCTCGAATCGATGGGCCGCATGTTCCGCCACGCCGTGAAGCTCTATATTTATCCGATGCGGCAGGACGCCTACGATCGTTACCTGGCCAATGGTCAGCCCACCACCAATGCGCCTCATCACAGCGAACACGCCTTCTCCTCCGGCGTGATGATCACCGCGCGAAACCTGCAAGTGACCGACCGCCTGCGCAACCTGTACGCGCATCTGCTCGAGAACCACAACCTCGACTGCATTGTGGGCAGCAATCCCGATTACCTGAATATTTTCTCCCGCGACGTGCTGCTGCGGATCAAGGCCGGCGACGACTCGTGGGAACGACTGGTCCCCGCGAAAGTGGCCGACTTTATCAAGCAGCGGCGGTTGCTGGGTTACGCTCCCAAAACCACCGAGCCGGTCAGCTGAACACAACGAAAGGTGGAACCCGACCTCCGGGCGGGTTGGGGATTTCCGCGACGCGCAGGATGAACGCTTCCGTCATCCTGAACGCAGTGAAGGATCCACGGGTTCGACGACATGCATTTCCATGGATCCTTCGTTGTACTCAGGATGATGATGGCGGGAGTGCTTTTACTTCATTCGACCAAAAGGGGCCAGTGTTCACGAATTGGCCACCACAGTGCTTACAAATTCCCGTGATGACACAGGACGCCTCACTTTTTGACGTGTCTTCCCGCCGCTGGCTGTTTTATCCCTAAGCCTTCCCATGCGCTTCTACAAATACCACGCTCTCGGCAACGACTATATCGTGATGAATCCGGCGGACTTTCCCGGCTGGACGGCTCCCACGCAGGAACAGATCCGCGTGATCTGCCATCGCAATTTCGGCGCCGGCTCGGATGGGATTTTGTGGGGTCCCTTGCCTTCGAAAAAGGCCCAGTTCGGGCTGCGTATTTTCAATCCTGACGGATCCGAAGCCGAAAAATCGGGCAATGGCCTGCGCATTTTTTCACGCTACCTCCATGACCAGAAGCTGACCGGCGCGGCTTCGTTCACCATCGAAACACCCGGCGGCGTCGTGGAATCACGCGTGATGCAGGAAGGCCAGCTGATCACCGTCGACATGGGGCGCGTCACGTTTCAGAGCGACCAGATTCCGGTTGCCGGCCCGGTGCGCCCGGTGCTCAACGAGAAGTTCACGATCAAGGACCGGGAATTTGTGTTTTGCTCCGCAGGCATCGGCAATCCCCACTGCGTGATCGTGCTGCCGGAAGTCAGCGAGGAGCTCGCGAAAAAATACGGTCCCGACATCGAGACCCACAAAAATTTCCCCAATCGCATCAACGTACAGTTCCTGAAAGTCATCGACCGGCAAAACGTGCGCATCGAAATTTGGGAACGGGGCGCCGGCTATACCCTCGCTTCCGGCAGCAGCTCCAGCGCCTCCGCGGCGGTCGCCCACAAGCTCGGCTTGGTGGACGCCAAACTCACCGTGCATATGCCCGGCGGCCAGATCGGCATCGAGATTTCCCCGGATTTCGCCATCAAGATGACCGGCCCAACCACCCGCGTGGCCACCGGCGAACTGCATGCCGAGCTGTTCACCATCAAGGTGTGAGTGATCGTCCCCGCGCCCGGGACCGCCGAGCCCCAGCTCGGCCTGGTAGGGCGGATTGTCCCTAATCCGCCGCTCAGGATTAGCGCGGCGCAAAACAATGACGAACTTCCGCGGCACTCCAGAGGGGGTCGTATCGGAACTCGCGAAGTCACCGCGCAATCGCACACGCCTCACGGCGCTTTAAGGATAAAGCGCCCTACCCAGCGATCCCCGTTAGTACTTCACCGAGCAACCATACGGCTTCGACGTCGCCTGGCGCACTGGTTTCCCGGCCTTCACATCGGCGAGCGCGTCGCTGACATAATTGGTGGCCTTGGCGATGTCCTCGACGCGCGTGGAGCGGATGCTGTCGATACCGCCAGCGTAAACCAGTTTTCCTTGCGGATCGATCACGAAGAGGTGCGGCGTGGTGCGCGCGTCGTACAGATGGCCGACTTTTCCGTCCGGATCGCGGAGATAGGCCGTCGCGGCGGAATGAATCCGCGCCTGCCAGGCTTTTGCTGTGGCCACGTCATAATCGCCTTCCTTGCCCGGCGCAGTGGAATTGATGGAAAGCCACACGACGCCATCCGCGATTGCGGATGTCTGCAGCTTGGGAATATTGCCGCTGTGATCGTAGTGTTTTTGCACAAACGGACACTCCGGATTCACCCATTCCAGCACGACCGTTTTGCCTTTGAAGTCCGCCAGTGAATGCGTGGCGCCGCTGAGGTCGGTCAAACTGAACTGCGGCGCGGGCTGGCCCACTTCGGCGCCCGCAGCCCGGGCCGGGGAAAAAGTCAAAAGCAGCAGCGTTGCCGCCGCGGTTAAAAA
Source organism: Verrucomicrobiota bacterium (assembly GCA_048498875.1). Lineage (GTDB taxonomy): Bacteria > Verrucomicrobiota > Verrucomicrobiia > Opitutales > Opitutaceae > Lacunisphaera. The sequence continues at coordinate 4,316 of JBEHXD010000116.1, read as the reverse complement.
TTTCGCGAGGGTTTTCATGATGAAACTTTTCCCGGAAAAAGTGCACAGGCTCGCGGCACAGTCAAAAAAAAGTCATGACCCTGAGTTTGCTGGAATTGGGTGATGGTTGCGGAAGTTCCTGAAGGCCGATGGGGGCATCGGCCCTCACCGGCGATGGGCTGATTCGCGAGATTGCGTCTTGCGAGCCCCGGCTCCGATAGTACTCTCGCGAGGTGACTCAACCCCACGAAACGCCGCTGGCGCCCCGACGGATGCACGGTGGTCGGAAACAATCGGGGATGCGTTGTCTTCCCGTCTTTCTGAATCGATGAGCCGGTATTCCACCGCTTCCGCCGCGCCGTTTCTCCGCACCTCCACGACGCCCACCATCGGGGCGGTGCTGGTCGCGTTGGCGGTGCTGATGATGTTGTATTGCGTCCGGCTCTGGCCCGAATGGTCGCAAAATCCAGATCTCACGCACGGGTTTCTTTCCCCACTCATCTTTTTTCTGCTGGTCGACGAAAGCCGGCGCCGGGGCGCGCAACGCTGGTTGCGGGCGAAGTCAGGCCTCACCTGGGCGGTGGCGGGAAGCGCCGTTGCGGGCCTGGCGTTTTTTGCTCTGGCCGGGTTGCTCGCTGCATCCGTCGCGTGGACTCACGCGCTGGTTCTTTTTCTGCTCGGGGCGTCGTTGTGCGGTTTTCTGCTTTGCGGTCTCCTGGTTTTTGCGGATCACCGCGTGTGCCTGTTGCCGTTCAACTGGATCAGTTTTACCGCGATCTTCCTCTGGTTGCTGGTGGCACCGTTGCCCAGCGGCACTTATGCGCGGCTTACGCTCGCGTTGCAGACCGGGGTAACCAGTACCGTGTTTCACACGCTGCATTTGCTCGGCATTCCCGCGCAACAGCACGGCAACATGATCGAGCTCCCCACCACCACGGTGGGCGTGGAGGAGGCCTGTAGCGGCGTGCGCAGCCTCCTGTCCTGCATCTACGCGGGATTTTTCTTTGCTGCATGGCTGGTGCGTGGCCCGGGAAAGCGGGCGGTGCTGTTGATCGCCGCGCCCGTGCTCGCGCTGGCGATGAATTTTCTTCGTTCGCTTCTGCTCACCTTGCTGGCCAACGCGGGCCGTGACATCCGCGGCGCCTGGCACGACGCCACCGGCTACGCGGTGCTGACGGTGACGTCGCTCCTGCTCGCCGGTCTGGCCCTGAAACTGGAGGGAAAACGCCAGCCTTCCGGCAATACCGCGCCGTTTCTCATGTCGCTGCCGACGGGATTTGCTCACGCATCGCTGTGGTCTTTTTGGGCCGCCTTGAGCGCGAGCGTCGCCCTGGGATTGTTTTATTTTTCCCATGCGGCACTCGCGCGGACCGAGGCCAAACCTGTGCCCAATCTCTCCGCCCTCCTGCCGCTGGAGGCTGCCGGCTGGCAGGTTTCCTCGACGCAGGACCTGTATCAATTCTCCAATGTTCTCCAGACCACCTATCTGGTCCAGCGCACGTATCTGCGCGCCGATGACAAAGGACCACCCATCCGGTTGACCGTCTATGTGGCCTACTGGCCGGCAGGCCAGGCCACGGTGAGCCGGGTTGCGTCGCATACACCCGACGCCTGCTGGCCCGGGTCCGGCTGGGCGCCGCAAATCACGGAGGAAAGACGGCAGGCCCTTACCATCACCGGCGCGCAAGGAACACTTTATCCGGCCGAACACCGGCTTTTTCAGAACCAGGGCATAACCCAGCACGTCTGGTTCTGGCACATCTATGACGGAAGTCCGATCAATTATCGCGACCCCTATTCGGTGCCGGCCCTGTTGGAGCTCGCCTGGCGTTATGGTTTTCGCAGTCAGGGCGATCAGGCGTTCATCCGCTTGTCCAGCAACCGTCCCTGGTCGGAGATTGCCCGCGAACCCCTCGTGAGTGACATTGTTCATAATCTCGCCAAGCTCGGCCTCTGACATGCCCCTGTCCGTCACCAAACACGAAAAGATGATTCTCAGCCTGCTGACGACGATTGTCCTGCTCGGCCTTTTGGGCCTCCTTTTACTCTGAGACGAGCTGGCCGCTCATTGCAGTTGCCAACCTGCACAAAACCCAAAATCTAGGCATCTTTTCCTGAGGGATAAACGTAATGACATGAAATGCTTCTGGCCACAGCCGATCCACTCATGTTTTGCGCCATCGCGACTCCCCGCCGCGGTGATTCCGGAGCCACGCGCATGAGCAATGTGCCGCCCACCTCTCCAGGAGACGACCAGGGACGGGAACAAGCCCGTCTGCTGTCGGCGATGGCCCAGGGCGACAAATCCGCCTTGAGTGCCCTTTACGATTCGCTTTCGCGTCCGCTGTATTCCCTCGCCTACCGGATCGTGAATGACAGCGCGGAAGCCCAGGATATCATCCAGGATGTGTTTCTCCAACTCTGGCAAAAAGCCGGCTCTTACGATACCGGCCGCGGATCCGTTTTCGGCTGGGCGGCGACACTCACGCGCAACCGTGCCATCGACCGGGTGCGCATGCGCAAACGCCGCACTGAGCTTCTGGCTGAATCCGCCCCTGACCTGCAGCCGTCCTCTCCCTCGGGCGACCTCGACTCCGGCGCGTCGCTCTGGGTGCAGGAAAAAGCCACCGCGGTACGCTCCGCCCTCGGACAACTCGCCCCCGAGCAGCAAAAAGCCATCGAACTCGCCTTTTTCAGCGGCCTCACGCAGCTGGAAATCGCGGCCCAACTCAACGAACCCCTCGGTACGATCAAGGCCCGCATCCGGCGCGGCCTGCTCAAGCTGAAGGAAACCCTGCCCACCCGGTTATGATTACCGAACGACAGGAAGAACTCGCCGCGCTTCACGCCTTCGGTCTGCTCGAAGGGGCGGAAAAAGCCGAATTCGAAGCCCAGCTGGCGGCGAACGCCGAACTCCGCGCGTTGGTGGCCAGCCTGGCGGACACCCCGGCGATGGCCGCTCTGGCGGCGCCGCAGGTCGAGCCGCCTGCAGCTCTGAAAGCACGGATCATGGCCGCCGCCGGGGAAAAGGTTTCCGATCAGAAAGTCGTTCCGTTTTCGCTCGCCCGGTTTGTCCCGTGGGCCATCGCGGCCGGTTTCGCCCTCGCCGCCACGTGGTTCGGCACCAGGAACGTGTCCCTGGAAACAGAAAACGCGAACCTGCGCACCGAAAGGCAACTCGCCGAAACCGCCTACAAACTGGCGAAGAGTCAGCTCACGGAACGCTCGGTACTGGCCGAGCAAATGATCACGGACCTCGGCAACAAGCTGCGCCAGTCCGAGGATCTTGCCCGGCTCAAGGTAACCGCGCTGGCGTCGCTCGCCGGCAATACGAAGGAGGCGCAGGTGATCGCGGTGTGGGATCCTGCGCAGCAAACCGGTTTGCTCACGATGGAAAAACTTCCGCCGATCAACGACAGCCAGGACTACCAAATCTGGGTAGTCGACCCTGCGCGCAAGGATCCGGTGAGCGCCGGCGTATTCCACGTGGCCGCCGATGGCCGGATCGCGGTGCCCTTTAAGCCTGACCAGCCCATCGCCAAGCCCGCAGCCTTCGCCATCAGCCTGGAAAAGAAAGGCGGCGTCGCCAAAGCCGAAGGCACGATCGTCCTCCTCGGCAAGTAGTCGATCTTCCCTCCGTGGTAGGGGCCGTTGCCCTCAACGGCCTTCGCCCGCTATTCACGTCAATGAACGCGAATGGCACCGGGGCACAGTGCCGGGTTGCGAGCACGCAGCAACGGGACGAAACTCACCAAAGGACACGAAATTAAATGGCCCGAAACGGCAGGAGCGGCTTTACGCCGCGACCGTTTGGGATTCCTGCTTTTCATTTCACCCCAGTCTTTGCTCGCTCGTATCCGTTTTGCTCGTCATGTTCGCGCTGAACTTTCTCCACCAAATACCCCATGAGTGATTCGCTACCCCCACCTGTCACACCGTTCGTTCAACCTTCGCAAGTGCCCCAGAAAACTTCCGGCATGGCGGTCGCCGCCATGATTCTGGGAATCCTAAGCCTGCTGTGTACGGCGATTTTCATCGTCCCGACCGTGCTCGCGATTGTCTTTGGACACATTTCCTTTTCACGCATCAACCGCGACCCAAGCTTGAAAGGAAGAGGCATGGCGATGACGGGTTTCATCCTGGGCTACTTGTCCATTCCCGCCACCTTCATCATCGGATTACTCGCCGCGATGGCGATCCCCGCGTTTGCAAAAGTCCGGGAAGCAAGCCTGCAAAAGGCGATGCAGAACGACGCCCGTCAGATCGCTGTGGCCGCCCAGCAGGTCATGGCCGAAAACGGCGGGAAGCCGGTAAGTTTTCATATCGACGAACGCACC
>JBEHXD010000115.1:0-11687 GCA_048498875.1 Verrucomicrobiota bacterium | reverse complement strand
CGGATTGGCGTTGAGTGTGGCGGGAATCCTGAAAGCGCGCCCGGAGGTCGCGCTCCACCATTGAAAGCCGGCCTATCGACTGATCTTTTTCGCGGCCGCTTTAGGCGAACAGTTCGTGGCGCACCGCCGCTTGTTTCAGGGGTAGAAATAATTCCCGAGGCGTTGGTTCCTTGTAAGACGGGTGCGCTCATCCGTTACGACTCCGCGCAGGGTGAGGGCACCCTGCCCACAGGGTTGCCGTAGGTTGCGTGCTTGCACGCAACGATTGTGGAACGTGGCGCGGCGAGCGCGCCACCTACCACTGGGTAGTCAAGGCTGGAGCACACGCTACGCTCAGAATGACTGTCGCGGAGATTCTGACTTAGCTTCGCGCGTGGCCCGTTAATGGGGACGGTTTGGCCGGTCCGCCGACGTTTTGCTCGACGGTGAGCGTCACGTCGTCACCGGAGAAATGCAGTCGGATCGTGGTGATGAACGGTGCCTGGTATTGGCAGAGCTGAATCACATAAGTGTCGTCGGCCGCCCACGCTCCCGAGACCGCGACCGGAACGGGGCCCGATGGGTTAAAGGTGAAGGAACCTTTTGTCCACTGGCCCTGGCCGATCGTAACTTGCTGGTCGGCACCGCGCATTTTCGCGTGAAGCAACAGCGCTCCCGTGGACGATTGCTCCAGCCAGATTGACTCCAGCACAATTCGATTTTCTTCGACAGCGGAGAACGTGAAGTGGCGTCCGAAGACTTTTGCTCCGAGCGGCGAACTGGTCGCGCCGCGTTGCGGAGGAATCGCCAGGCTCGCGAGACGGGCTGTGAGTTTAGCCAGGGCTTCAGGATCCTCGGGGATTGCGGCCGGACGCAGCTCGGGGATCAGCCGCCGCCAGATCAGTTTCATGACCGCACCCATGTCATGCGCGCCGCTGTTGATCGCGACCACCGTGTCGTATTGGGGCATGACAATGCAGAACTGCCCATGCGCACCGTCGCCGCGATAAAAGCCGGGCACGCAGCGCCAGAATTGATAACCGTAACCCTGGTCCCAATCGCCGTCGGGATCGCTGCCGTTGGCTGCCTGACGCGAAGTCGCCACGTCGATCCACGCCGCGGGAATCAGCCGGCGGCCCTCCCATTCGCCGCGTTGCAGATAAAGCTGGCCGAACTTCGCGATGTCCTCGGTGTGCATGTGCAGTCCCGAGGCGCCGTGATTGAATCCCTGCGGCGTGATGTCCCACTCCGGTTGCGCGATCCCCAATGGCTCGAACAAACGGGGCGTCAGGTAATCGCGCACGGTTTGTCCGGAAACCTTTTGCACAATCGCCGAGAGCATGAAAGTTCCGGGTGAATTGTAATAAAACAAGGTCCCGGGTTTGTGTGGCACTGGCGCGGCGAGAAACTGCTTCGTCGCGCTTTTGTCCGGGGCGAAGATATTCGCGTTGATCCGGTCCACATCCTCCTTGTGCTGGCCGCTGGACATCATGAGCAGATCGCGAATCCGCATCGCGCGCAGGTTTTCCGATGGCTCGGCCGGCGCATCCTCGGGAAAGTATTTCAGGATCGGGTCGTTGATGCTGAGTTTGCCCTCGGCCTGGAGCATTCCGATGGCGGTCGAGGTGAAACTTTTGCTCAGGGAAAAAAGCATGTGCGGTTCGGTCGCCGCATACGGACTCCACCAGCCTTCGGCGACCACGTGGCCGTGGCGGACGATCATGATGCCGTGCAGGCCGAGATCTTTTTGTTCGGCCTCGTCGAGCAGCGGCAGCAGGGCGGCGGAGGAAATTCCCTGCGATTCGGGCGTGGCGCGGGGGAGAGAGGTACTGGCCGCGTTGACCAGGCCCGGGGTGAGAAAGCACAATCCAATCAATCCGGCATAAATAAGATGCTTCATAGGGGGTAAGCGGGCACCATCTGCGGGGAGTGACCGTTTGCAAATGGGAGGTTGTGCTAACTGTTGCATATCCGTTTGCACCCGCGGCGGGAGCAATTAACCTGACGACCATGAGTGATTTTGCCCCCGCCGCTGAAGTGGCGTCCACCCGCGCCGCCCTGGAACGCCTCAAGGTCAACATCCGGGCGACCATCAAAGGCAAGGACGACGTGATCGATCAGGCGCTCATCTGCCTGCTCGCGGGCGGTCATCTCCTGATCGAGGATTTGCCCGGCGTGGGGAAGACCACGCTCGCGTATTCCCTGGCCCGCTCGATGGACTGCGCATTTTCCCGCGTGCAATTCACGAGCGATTTGCTGCCGAGCGACGTAACCGGCGTGTCGATCTACGACGAAACAGTGAAGCAGTTTGTGTTCAAACCCGGGCCGGTGTTTGCGAACATCGTGCTGGCGGACGAAATCAACCGCGCCACGCCCAAAACCCAATCGGCCCTGCTCGAGGTGATGGATCGCAGCAAGGTCACTGTGGACGGCGAAGCCCATGCCGTCGGTTCGCCCTTCATGGTCGTGGCCACCCAGAATCCTGTGGACTACGAGGGAACGTTTCCCCTGCCGGAAAGCCAGATGGACCGGTTTTTGATGCGTCTTCAGATGGGTTATCCGCAAACCAGCCACGAACTGGAAATCCTCCGGGCTCCACGCCTCGGCTACGACGCCATCACGCTGAACCCGGTGGTTACGCGTTCGGATATTTTGAAAATGCAGGCGCTGGCGGGGAAGGTGTTCGTGGAGGACAGCGTGCTGGATTACATTTTGAAAATCATCACCGCCACAAGGACGGAAGCGGAGTTCAAGACCGGCATCAGCGTGCGCGGCGGACTTTCCCTCCGTGGCGCCGCGCAGGCCCGCGCACTGTTGCTCGGGCGGGATTTTGTCATTCCGGAGGACGTCCAGGAAATGGCCGGGCCGGTGTTGATCCACCGGCTTTCGCTCGCCCGGCAAACTTCCGACGCGCTCGAGGAACGCCGCGCGGTATTCGCCGCGCTGCGCCGGATCGTGGCGGCAATTGCAATCCCCGAGTAGCCTCGGGGAAATTCCAAATTACAAACGTCCAAATCACCAAAGCCGTGCACGCAATAGGCGGCGAAAATTAAGATGCCTGAGGCGACCAAGGTAGGGGCCGTTGCCCCCAACGGCCTTTGGGATGAACCATCCGCGACCCCGTCCACGGAGGGCAGCCGTTCTCACAATCATCATGCTTCCCTCTGGCACGGGCCGGGCGCGCCGGATTTGCCGGGACGGCGCTTCGATGCGAAGGCGCTGGTGTGGGCGCTCGTGTTTCCGGCCCGGCGCCATCGCATCGCTCCGACGCTGCCGGGCATGTTCCTGATGTTTCTCGCGATGGGCATCGGCACTGCGGCGTATAATACGGCGAGCAATATTTTGTTCATCACGCTGTCGTTGCTGCTGGCGTGCCTGTTGCTCAGCGGACTGCTCTCCTGGTTTAATTTTACCGGCGTGTGCTGGCGGCTCGTGCCGCAGGGACCGTGGCGTGCGGGTCACGAGGCCACGGTGAAAGTGGAGGTGCAGAATCGAAAAAAGTGGCTGCCGACGTACAGCCTGTGGTTCGAACTGGCCACACAGCCGCGACGGAAACCGGTGGACGACAAGCCTGCGAAGGACATGAAAATCCGCGAGGTGCTCGCGGCCATCGACCGGCTGGTGACGCGCGGCAAAGTGCAGTTGCGCGAACGCATCGAGCCGAGGGGCGAGGCCCGGCTGGAATGGCCGGTGAAACCCATGGAGCGCGGCGAAGCCATCGTGGAACTCAGCGCCGTGGGTTCGCTCTTTCCGTTTGGTTTCCTGAAAAAAAACATCGGGGTGGCGGTGAAGCAACCCGTGTTGGTGTGGCCGGCGCAGATTTCCTACCAGTGGACGGGGGCGAGCGCGGCGCGCTCCGGAGTACAGGGCCAGCGCACCGCCCGGGCGGGAAGGGGCGACGACCTGCTGGCGCTGCGGGCCTACGCGCCGGGCGACTCGCACCGGCTGATTCATTGGAAGGCGAGCGCCCGCCTCGGCCAGTTGATGACGCGGCAATTTGCCGCGGAGAGCCACGATGGCTACGCGCTGCGTCTGGATACGCCGGCGGCGATCTGGCCGCGGCGCGAACAGTTCGAATTGCTCTGCAGCTTCGCGGCGACGCTCGCGGAGGATTTGTTTGCGAGCGGCCGGTTGCGCGGCCTGTCGATCAATGGCGGCCCGCTGTTGGAGACGCGCCGCCTGCGCGATCTGGAAGCGGTGCTGGACGGGCTCGCCCGGGTGGAACCGCTCCCGGATGAAGTGCTGGGCTACGATGCGCGTGCGGCGGGCGGTGCCGGCCCGGGAAACCCGAACGCCGGATCTCGCGGGCGCGCCGGCAAAAATGTCATTACGTTCGCGCCCGAAGGAGCGCGGGGAGTCACAGCCTATGTCGACGGCCAGCAAGCAGCGACAGCTTAATCTCGACGAGTTGCGCCGCCTCAAGTGGCTGCTCGGCGGAGCCATGGCGCTCGTCTCGCTGTGGACCGTGTTTTTCCTCGATATCGAAGCGCTCGGGCTGGTGGGAATTGTCAGTGCGATTGTGCTGGCGGCGCTGGTCTGGCCGCAGCTCGCGGCGCGGGTGCCGGGCATCATCTGGCGGCTGTCCGTGCCGGCGATCATTCTCGTGGCGGCGTTGGATTTCTATTTCAGCCCGGACACGCTGCCCGTGTTGATCCGCCTCGCCGTGTTGCTGGTGTTTTATCGCGCGGTCGCGTACCGGCAAAAACGCGAGGACCTGCAGTTGATCGTGCTGGGAATGTTCCTGATCGTGGTGGCCGGGGTGCTGACGGTCTCGCTCGGCTTTGCCTTTTTGCTGCTCTTGTTCACCGCGTTTGCGCTCGGGTTTTTGTTTGTCATCAACCTGGTGGATGCCGCGGAAACGAGCGGGTCCCCCTCATCCGAGGCAACCACCGCGTGGACGAGGTTGCGCAACCGCCGGTTTCTGGCGCGGCTGCGCGGCGTGGCCGACTGGCGGTTGATGGGCTTTTCCGTCGCGCTGTTCACCGCGGTCGTGGTGATGTCGGGCCTGCTGTTTTTGATCATTCCCCGGTTCGAACTGTCGACGGGCTTTTTTCTGGACCGGTATATCACCCGCAAAAGCCGGACGGGTTTCACCGAGAATGTGAAGTTTGGCGACGTGACCGAGCTCGTGCGCGACGAAAGCGTCGCGATGCGGGTGGACCTCACTGATTCCACCGGCCTTTCGTCCAAACCCTACTGGCGCATGGTCGTGCTCGACGAGTACACCCCGCAGGGCCTGCGGATGTCGGCCGAGTTAAAAGCCGAGCTGCAGCGCAATCAATCGCTCACCCAGCGGATTCCCGGGCGTCAGACCGGCCGGGGCCTGGGTTTCGCCGGTGGCACGTGGACTTTCTACCTCGAGCCAGGGGTCAGCCGTTTTTTTCCCACGCCCGGAAGTTTTTCGGTGACGCGCTTGCGTGATTTGATGCGGGTGCAGCATAGCACGCCGCTGCGGTTGATGGCGTTTCCGGCCGAACCGGTGGCGATGTCCGCCTTTCAAATGGAAGGGGTGGAACTCACCAACACGGTGCGTGACCCTGATTTTGCCAGCGCGCTTGCGAAATTCCGCGCGGATCCGTCAAAAGGAACGGACCCGAGAAAATACAATCCGCTCATCACCCTGCGCGGTCCCTCCGGCGAGGCGAACCTCGCGGTCCTGCAACGCATCGTGGCGGAAATCAATGGCGCGGGCGTTTCCTCGGCGGAGGAATTTGGCCGGCGCGCCACTGCGTGGCTGCAGGTGCATCATGCGTACGCGATGTCGGTGAAACTGCCCGCGGCGGACAATCAGGATGAAATTGTGCGGTGGTTGAATTCCAATGAGCCCGGATTCTGCGAATACTTCGCGTCGGGCTTTGTCGCGCTGGCGCGAGCGGCGGGGTATCCCGCGCGGCTGGTCACCGGATTCCATGGCGGGGCGCTGAACGCGTTCGAAAACTATTACATGGTGAGGAATTCCGACGCGCACGCCTGGGCGGAGATTTATGATGGCAGCACGTCCTGGCTGCGGGTCGATCCGACGCCGGGAAGCTCGGCCGCGACGGTTGAAGCGGCGGTGGGGCAGGCGGAGCGCCAGGAACACGACAGCAGCTGGTCGGCGCGTTTGGACAGCCTGCGGGTGCTGTGGTACCGGCGCGTGGTCAACTTCGATTCGCGCACGCAGGTGCAAATGCTCGAACAGGTGAAAAGTTTCACCCAGGACTCGGGCAGTGCCTTGAAGAACTGGTTCGACGAAATCTCGAAACAGGTGAAAATCTGGCTGGGGCGTCCGTGGAGCATGGCCCGGTTCGCGAAGGTGGCCGGGTTGATCGCAGGCGCAGGGGCGTTGTTGTGGAGCGCGGTGCTGGTGTTGCGTTGGGCGTGGGCGCGCTGCCGGCGCTGGCTGCGGCCGCGGGAATTCGATCCCGTGCGGCGCGAAGCGGGGCGACAACTGGCGCGATTGCGACTGGCCGGCGGAATTTCCCCCCGGCCGGAGCGAAGCGAAGCCAGCGACGTGGTGGCGGATCTCCGGCGCCTGCGTTACGGCCGGCGCGAAACCTGGCCGGAAGCCCGGGAGGTCTTCCGCCGGGCGGGGCGGGCGGTGAAAGCCGGCCGGGCCGGGGATGATGGTCGTCAGTGATTGAGAACACGGGCGGCGAGGATGATCGGTGGACGTTGAAAAAAGTAACCTTGGTGCGTATCGAAGGCTTGCCCGCGGAACCGGATGAATTGAGACTGATGTGGCAAAAACGGGAAGGGGCTGGTCCCGGTGGCCCGACCAAATTCACGACCAATTCATGCGAATGGGGAAACAGTGCTTCCGAATGAAACGAATGCCCGGGTTTTTCTCCCGTGACGAATGGACTGTCGTATCGGGACGATGGATTCAAAAGACAGTTATTCGAATCTGCACCGCAAATTTTTGTTAACTCCGCCTGTCACCAGGCGTCCAAACTCCAAAAACCCGCAAAGACAAAATCATGAAATTCCCCAAATATCCCCTCCTGATGGCAGTTCTCGCGTTCGGCTTTTGCGCCCTGTTGCGCGCGGAAGACAAAGCGGATTTTCCGCGAATTTCCTTTGTTGGCCAGGGTAAGGGAAATCCTCCCGGACCAGATCAATACATTAAACTGGTGGTGGAGGGTCCCTATCTCACTTTTGAAAAGAGCGAGGTACCGGAGGCGGGAGCGGTCGACTACGTCAACAATCTGCTCAAGATCAGGAATGTTTCGTTCATTGCGGTTTTTGCGCGCGAAGGAGTCAGATATGGCGATGTGATGAAGGCGATTGACCTTCTGCGGAAAACCAACGCCAAAAATGTCGGCGTGAGCATGGTGCAGCTCGCACCCGGACGTGAACCTTAACCGCGATCGGATCCCGGTATCCTGACTGATTCAGGCAGGGTCAGCCGCAGATTTCGCCGCACCTCATGCCGCCCCCGGGCTTTACGATCAGGCAGCTGGGCACAGCTGACGTGGCGGAACTGCGCGGCGCGGTGGCGGTGTTCGCGCAAGCCTTCGGGGATGCGAAGTCCTACGGGCCTGGACAAACGAGCGAAGCATATCTCCGCGGTCTGTTGGCGGGCGATAGTTTTATCGCCGTCGTGGCGGAGGAAGCCGGCCGTGTGGTGGGCACGCTGGCCGGCTATGAACTGCGGAAGTGCGAGCAGGAACGAAGTGAAATCTATATTTACGATCTTGCGGTGCTGGCGGAGTACCGCCGGCGCGGGCTGGCAACGGCGATGATCGATTGCCTGAAAGGCGTCGCTGTGACGCGGGGCGCCGGGGTGATTTACGTTCAGGCCGACTACGGAGACGAGCCGGCGATCGCCCTGTACACCAAACTCGGAATTCGCGAAGACGTGATGCATTTCGATATTCCGGTTAGGCCGGCGAAGGATCGTAATCAGCACCGGGGATGAACGGGTGGGAGTAGGCGGGGTGGCCACCTGGTCGGACGCAATGTGGCTGGGAAAATATGACACCCCGAAAGCAGCCAAGGCTTGCGGAGAGGGCGGGGCGGGGTGAATCTGAAGCCGCAAACGGAAGCGGGCCTGATGCCGTTTTGCCTCCAACTCGCCCTTGCCATGCCACGCCAAAACCCAGCGCCGGGACGTGACGGGGCGAAGCCTGCCCGGTTTTCAATTTTGCGCTGAGTTCAACCGCCAATCGCGCGACGGCGATTCCTGAATGCCTGAGGAAGTTCGCTTAGCCGGCGAGCCTGCAGGAAAAAGCTCCGGACCATTATCCCCTTCACGCAGTCTGTAAAAACCCACCTGCAAAAGCTCAACCCAGTTGAGGTGAATATACTGTTCGGCAAAGGATGATAGCTAACGACAGCCAGACTACGCGAAAACGATGGGAGGTTGGCTTCTACGTTTACCTGATGCTTATGGTGTTCGTTATGGGACTTCTCGCTTTTCTACCTGAGCGTAGACCCATGTTCGCATGTTTGGCCCTTATTTTCCTGGGTTTCGCTGTTTTATTTATCGTCAGTTTGATCGTAGCACTCCGGGATGGAGTTGTGTACGGAAGGGGTGGCCGGAGATGGCAGAAAACGACGTCACCGGCGACTTTTTGGAGTTCAGTCTTGATGATGTTTTGCTGTTCCATCGCGTTCCTTTATTTCGCGATTATGGGACTCGCGCGATGACGGAGCCGAACAAGACGCCACAGACGATCCGGACCATCGGTCCTCATGTCTGAGCTGAAATGTTCGGCAAAGGAAATCCTTATGCTCCTGTCGATGACTCCTGGTGAAGAAGCGCTCTACGCCTTCAGCGTGCCGATTGGACTCGCCGCAGTTGGTCTCACGCTTGCAGGCGGCGGAGCACTGCTGAGCATCAAACGGCAGGATAGAGAAGCAAAGAGGACGAAGAAATTGTTGTCGGCGGGCGGCGCTCTCGTGGTCGCGGCGATTGTGGCTTTCGTTATCCTATTGTTTGTGCCGGTCCATTCACAGATGAGGAAAACGCCGAACCAGTTGCCCGAGCCAGCGTCCGGCCGTGGCTCATCGTAATCGTAAATGTTCATCCGCTTCACAATTGGTAGACAGGATCAGCGTTCCGGCGCGACAGAAGGCCTGTTCACCGTCGCCTATCGTGAGTCCGGCAGCCAAGCGTTATCTGCGTACGAGCAAGAATGGCTCAATGAGCTGCTCGCATGGTTCAAGAAGAAGGTGAAGATTCCGGGCACTGTCCTGCACGAAGATGGGAATCGTCGTGCGATTTGTTGGTTTCGCGAGTCTTCCAAGGAAGTGATTTTGAAGGCCAACGAGCTGGCGACTTTTCTTCGGGAGCGCGGGTACCACGTTCAGATGCATCGCACTGAGACACCTGGTATCGTTGTCTACGAAGACGGTCATCAGGTCGCCGCCAAGCCGCTTCGTGCGACGCGCCGGTATTTCAAGACTGCTCTTCAGGCAGGTACCTACAATGAGAAGTAAAGAGCCCGGCCAGCCGCCACAGACAACTCCGGGGAGCTGCGCTCTCCTCCATGTCTGAGCTGGAACGTTGGGCAAAGAAACATGACGCCTGATCTTCAAAAAGAATTCGCGAAGCTCTCGGAAGCGGCACGCGACAGATTGAAGGCGGTGCCCGAGTCGGGAAGTTATCACCGCATCTTTTCCTTCTGGGCATTTCCATCGTTCGCTCCGCAGTCGCCCTAGCCAGCGCGCTTCGCGCATGGCTCGTCTTAAACGTTGGGGAAAAATGTCGGAACCCACCGGAATCATTGCTTACTCCACCTCAAATTATGAGGCCATGAGGGATTTTTTTAGCGCGGTCGGCTTCAGCGTTTCGGAAGAGCAAAATCAGCTGCTCCCGCTATTTGAAAAGAAACGAGGCTCTTACGTTGAGCGAGGTGACATCGCGTTTAATCTGGAGGAGTCTTCCGACCGCGCAAAGCGAGCCTCCGTAAGCATGTTGTTGTTCGGATATTCGGATGCCGAGGTGCGGGCTGCCATCGCGAAGACGAAGCACCACACCAAGGAAGCTGGGTTCTCGGGCGTTTGCTACTCCTTTCCTTCGCCTGATGGCGGGGTTATTTCACTTTCCGTATGAGCCAGGAGCCTAATCAGCGACACAGACAACTCCGGGACTGCGCCCCTTCGCGTCTGACCTTTAACGTTGGGCGAAAGAGGCATGAGCGCACGTTACGATAAGGCATTTGGCCGGCTATTTTTCTCGGTCCTGGTATTTGGGATATTCGCGATCATTTTTATGATTCAGTTCGGTGGCCATAGCCCAAATGTCGGCGGGCTTGTCCCGGCACCTTTTTGGATTCTTGACCTGCTCGGACTGCCTGTATCGGGAGTTTTCGTTATAGTGTCCGGAGTCCAGGTTTTTCGATTCCGGGGTGATGATCTGGTCAGAGAGGAAAAAGAGCCGATCCAGCCGCCAGGGCCAACGCGCGGGAATGGTTCGTGATTCGCAGGTGCCTCCTCCACTCAACACCGTCAGTAATTCCGAAAGACTTGCTCTTCGCCCGCCCGCGCGGGGCAAAGCTTTAACGTTTGGCAAAAGAGAAAATTGAAGTCCGCCCAACTCGAACCAGGCTCGCTGCCATGGGACTCTTAACCTTCAGCATCAATGTAACCCTCGATGGCTGCGTCGACCACCAGGAGGGAATCGCCGACGACGAGACACACGCTTTCTTCGTCCGCCTCATGGACGAGGCAGGGGCGATGCTGTGGGGCCGTGTTACCTACGAGATGATGGAGGGCTATTGGCCGGCAGTCTCCCGCGGCGAGGTGGCGGCGCCACCGGCGATGCGGGAGTGGGCGGCCAAGCTGGAGATCAAGCCGAAGTACATTGTATCATCGACGCGAACAGACTTCCCGTGGACCAACAGCCACCTCATCGCCGGCGACTTGCGCACGGGCGTGCAGAAGCTGAAGGACGCAACGCCGGCGGGCGTCCTGCTCGGTAGCGGCAGGCTCGCGACCGAGCTCGATCGGCTGGGTTTGATCGACGAGTACAAGTTTCTTGTTCATCCACGGATCGCCGGCCATGGCCCGACTTTGTACCACCGTGGACTGCCCGGCACGAGACGGCTCGAGTTGGTTTCGGCGAAGCCGCTCCGCTGCGGAGCGGTCGCCGTGCATTACCGGTGCGCACGCGGCTGAGAAAATGTCGAACATTCGGCGGAAGATGTCGCCCACCACAGCAAGCAAGGTCAGCAGATATCTTGTCTGCACACAGCAAAACTGTGGTGACGTTTTTTCGTTTTCTGTGGTGTTTGGGCTGTGCTCCCCGAGCTTCAAGGATCGGAGTGATAAAAATGAAAATCTGCGGTTTCATGTTTCTGATGTTCGCGGCCGTCGCGGCGTTTGCCGCCGCACCTGCCGGCGAGGAACGGAAGGTCACAATGCCCCGCCTGACCCGGATCGATGCGTTCCCGGAAAATCATCGCGACGCGGTGCGTGCGGTGATCGCGGTTCTGTCTGCTGACGGTGGCAAGCCGGGTGACTATTTCGCCGGGGTTTTCCCGGATGAGGATGGATTGCTGGAAATTTCCTTGAGACACCAGAGTCATCCCGATGATTCGAATTGGAGAGGTGATCAGTGCGGGCGTTGTCGCATTGCATTTTACGATCCGAAGACCGGAAAGGTTTTGAGATTCCAGGGGATCAGATGAAAACCCAGGTGATCCAGCCACCGGGCAATGACCGGGAGGTTCGCTCCCGGTCGTGTGTGAGCTGAAACGTAGCGCATGAAACCCCTGATCATT
>JBEHXD010000114.1:0-11716 GCA_048498875.1 Verrucomicrobiota bacterium | reverse complement strand
CTGCCGTCGCGTCGAGTTGAAGTGGCCGGTGCTCACCAACGAGGAATTCGCGAAGCTCCGCCGCATGGAGCTGCCCGGCCTCAAGCTTGGCACGTTGCCGATTCTTTTCCGCGTCAGCCGCGGCGAGAAGGGCCTCGCGAAGTCGATGGAAGAACTGTGTGCGATGGCCCGCCGCCTCATCGAGGAAGACGAGGTCAACGTCATCATTCTGAGCGATCGCGGCGTGAACCGCGAATTCGCGCCGATCCCGGCGTTGCTCGCGGTTTCCGGCCTGCACCACTATTTGATCCGCGAAGGCCTGCGCACGCGCGCCAGCCTCGTGCTCGAAACCGGTGAAGCCCGCGAAGTGCACCACTTCTCGCTGCTTATCGGTTACGGCATCAGCGCGGTGAATCCGTACGTCGCGTTCGAATCGATCGATGACATGATCCGCGAAGGCGCGCTCGTGAACATCGATCACAAGACCGCGTGCAAGAACTTCGTGAAGGCCGCGTCGAAGGGCGTGATCAAGGTCATGTCCAAGATGGGCATTTCCGCGATCCAGAGCTATCGTGGCGCGCAGGTGTTCGAAGCGCTCGGCATCCGCCAAGACGTGATTGATCACTATTTCACCTGGACCGCGTCCCGCGTGGGCGGCGTCGGTCTCGACGTGATCGCCAAGGAAACGCTCACGCGTCACCGTGCCGCGTATCCGGATCGTCAGGTCAGCAGCCACGTGCTCCCGGTCGGCGGCATTTATCAATGGCGCGCCGAGGGCGAGGCCCACTTGTTTACACCGGAAGCGATTCACCGCCTGCAGAAGGCGACGCGCACCGGCAATTACGCGGCGTTCAAGGAATACGCGAAGCTCGTCAACGAGCAGGGCAAGAACCTTTGCACGCTCCGCAGCCTGCTCGACTTCAAGCCAACCACGGCGATCCCGTTGTCGGAGGTCGAATCCGTCGACAGCATCGTGAAGCGGTTCAAGACCGGCGCGATGTCGTACGGCTCCATCTCGAGCGAGGCGCATGAAACGCTCGCCATCGCGATGAACCGCATCGGCGGCAAGTCGAACACGGGCGAGGGCGGGGAAGATCCTGCGCGTTTCATACCGTTGCCCAATGGCGACTCCAAGAATTCCGCGATCAAGCAGGTGGCGTCCGGCCGCTTCGGCGTGACGAGCGATTACCTCGTCAATGCGAAGGAGCTCCAGATCAAGATGGCGCAGGGCGCAAAGCCCGGCGAGGGCGGCCAGCTGCCCGGCTCGAAGGTTTATCCCTGGGTCGCCAAGACCCGTGGCACGACCGCGGGCGTGGGTCTGATTTCCCCGCCGCCGCACCACGACATTTACTCGATCGAGGATTTGGCCGAGTTGATCCACGACTTGAAGAACGGCAACCGCCACGCGCGCATCAGCGTCAAGCTGGTGTCCGAAGTGGGCGTGGGTACGATCGCCGCCGGCGTCGCCAAGGCGCACGCGGACGTGGTGCTTATCTCCGGTTACGACGGTGGTACCGGTGCTTCGCCGCAAACCTCGCTGCAACACGCGGGTTTGCCGTGGGAGCTCGGTCTCGCCGAGACGCACCAGACGCTCGTGCTCAATAATCTCCGCAGCCGTATCGCCGTCGAAACCGATGGTCAGCTCAAGACTGGTCGTGATGTCGTCATCGCCGCCTTGCTCGGCGCCGAGGAATTCGGTTTCGCGACCGCTCCGCTCGTTACCACCGGCTGTATCATGATGCGGGTTTGCCATCTGAACACCTGTCCGGCGGGCATCGCCACGCAGGATCCGCGTCTTCGCGCGAAGTTCGCCGGCAAGCCGGAATACGTCGTCAACTTCATGCGCTTCGTCGCCGAAGAAACCCGCGAGATCATGGCTCAGTTGGGCTTCCGCACCATTGAAGAAATGGTCGGCCAGGTCGGCACGCTCGAACCGCGCAAGGCCATCGACCACTGGAAGGCGAAGGGCATCGATTTCTCCAACGTTCTCTACGCTCCCGAAGTGGGACCGGAGGTGGGACGCTTCTGCTCGATCAAGCAGGACCACGGGATCGACCGCTCGCTCGACATCACCACGCTGCTCGGCATCTGCGAACCCGCAATTGCCCGGGGCGAGAAGGTCGTCGCTGAAGTTCCAATCCGGAACGTCAATCGCGTAACCGGTACGATCGTCAGCTACGAAGTCACGAAGAAGTATGGTCCGAAGGGTTTGCCCGACGACACGATCCGCCTGCAGTTCAAGGGTTCTGCCGGCCAAAGCTTCGGTGCATTCGTCACTCGCGGCATCACGCTCGCGATCGAAGGCGACGCGAATGACTACGTCGGCAAGGGTCTCTCGGGTGGCAAGCTCATCATTGCTCCTTCGCCGTCTGCTACCTTCAAGGCTGAGGAAAACATGATCATCGGCAACGTCGCGCTTTACGGTGCGACCGCGGGTGAAGTTTACCTCCGCGGCCTCGCAGGCGAACGCTTCGCGGTGCGCAACTCCGGTGTCGACACCGTGGTGGAAGGCATCGGCGACAACGGCTGCGAATACATGACCGGTGGTCGGGTCGTGGTTCTCGGTCGCGCCGGACGTAATTTTGGCGCCGGTATGTCGGGCGGCATCGCCTACGTGCTCGACGAGAGCGGCGACTTCGCCAAGCGCGTCAACACGCAGATGGTCGGCATCGAGAAACTCGAAACGGCCAAGGAGATCGCGGAAGTGCGCCAGCTCGTCCAAAATCACCTCAACTACACGAAGAGCACCCGCGCCAAGCAGTTGCTCGACCAGTGGGACCTCACCGTGCCGAAGTTCGTCAAGATTCTGCCAAAGGACTACAAGCGCATGCTCGCCTGTATCGACCGCGCGCAGACCCAGGGACTCACCGGCGACGAGGCCGTCATGGCCGCGTTCGAAGAAAACGCCCGCGACCTCTCGCGCGTCGGCGGCAATTAAAAACCAAGTAGCGACTAGCGAGCAGCGAGTAGTGAGCATCTGATCAAATCACCACCGGCTGCTTTCCACTTACTACTCGCTACCCGCTACTCACTACACACTACTTTTTTCTCACACACCATGGGCAAGCCAACTGGATTCATTGAATATCTGCGCGAACTCCCGGTCGATCGCGCGCCGGTCGAACGCACGAGTGATTGGAAGGAATTCCACCACCACATGGAGGAGAAAAAACTCCGCCAGCAGGGTGCGCGCTGCATGGATTGCGGCGTCCCGTTCTGCCATACCGGCAAGCTCATCAGCGGCATGGCCTCCGGCTGCCCGATCAACAACCTGATCCCCGAGTGGAACGATCTCGTTTACCGCGGCCTCTGGAAGGAAGCGCTGCACCGCCTGCACAAGACGAACAATTTCCCTGAATTCACCGGCCGCGTGTGTCCGGCTCCGTGCGAAGGTTCCTGCGTGCTCGGCATCAACAATCCGCCCGTCACGATCAAGAACATCGAGGCCTCGATCACCGATCGCGGTTGGGAAGAGGGTTGGGTCGTTCCCCAATCCCCGAAGGTTCGCACGGGCAAGAAAGTCGCGGTGATCGGCTCCGGTCCTGCCGGTCTTTCCGCCGCCGCCCAGCTCAATCTCGCCGGTCATACCGTGACCGTTTTCGAACGCGCCGATCGTCCGGGCGGCCTGCTCATGTACGGTATTCCGAACATGAAACTCGATAAGAAGGAAGTCGTGCTCCGCCGCATCAAGTTGATGGAGGAGGAAGGTATCAAATTCATCTGCAATGCGAACGTCGGCGACAACGTCGAGCCCCAGATTTTCCTCAAGGAATACGACGCGACCGTCATCTGCACGGGCGCGACCCAGCCGCGCGATCTCCCGATCGAAGGCCGCAGCTTGAAGGGCGTGCACTTCGCGATGGAGTTCCTCACCGCGAACACGAAGGCCGTGCTCAATGGCGGCGCTGATCACGCGGCGATCCACGCGAAGGGCAAGGATGTCATTGTCATCGGCGGTGGCGACACCGGCACCGACTGCGTCGGCACCTCGATGCGCCACGGCTGCAAGAGCATCACGCAAATCGAAATTCTCCCGAAGCCGCCGTTGGAGCGCGCCGCCGACAATCCTTGGCCGGAATGGCCGAAGACCTATAAGATGGATTACGGTCAGGAAGAAGCTGCCGCCAGGTTCGGCGCCGATCCGCGCGTCTATCTCACCACGGTCAAGAAGTTCGTTGGTGACGAAAAGGGCAACGTGAAGGAACTGGTCACAGTCGAGATCAAGTGGGGCAAGAACGACAAAGGCCAGTTCGTGCCCCAGGAAGTTCCCGGCACCGAAAAGACGCGGCCTGCGGGGCTCGTGTTGCTCGCCATGGGCTTTCTCGGACCTGAACAGGCGCTTCTCAAAGAGATCAATCTTGAGACCGATCCGCGCTCGAACATCAAGGCGGAGCACGAAAAGTACACGACCAGCGTCAAAGGCATCTTTGCTGCTGGCGACTGCCGCCGTGGTCAGAGTCTCGTGGTCTGGGCCATCAATGAAGGTCGCGGCGCTGCCCGCGAATGCGATCGTTACCTGATGGGTTCAACCGACCTGCCGTAAACTTTCCTAAACGCAGGAGCGGCTTTTTTGTCCGCCATAGCTTTAGCGACGGCAGAACGCCGCGATTTTCACGCCCACCTAACCGTGGGCGTTTTCTTTGCCCGTGAATCACGCGAATGATACGAATTCAAACCTCGGGAAAGTTGCCCACGAAACACACGAAAGGACACGAAAAATTATGATGTAGCAGCGAACGTCAGTTCGCTGGGTAGGGGCCGATGCTCTCATCGGCCTTGCCTTCATCTCCGGCTGACGACGGCAGTTATTTCGACTGGCACTCGGCGTGTGCTACTCGGCGAAGGTTATTTTGACGGTCTCGCCGTGGTAGGAAACGGTCTTTACGGGTTTGGCGGCCGACGGATATCCCGAGGGATTATTGGCGTCGATCAGCACGATCTCAAACGTGCGTTTATCCAACATTCCCGCAAAAGAGCCGGTGCGTTTGCCGATCGAGAGCGTGCGGGTGGTGTCATTCCAATGCAGGGGGATTGTCGAGAACTCGCCTTTTTCGTAACCATACGTCAGTCCATCGTCCTCGTAGAAATCCAACCTGCCGTCCGCCCCCGTGTAAATCCGCAGCGTGATCGGATCGGCGGATTTTTCCTGGGTGTACTGAAGGTCGGGGCCGAACGGAACGATTGAGCCGCCGCGAACGTAGAGTGGGATGGCATCGAAAGGCGCAACCGCATTGAGCGTTTGCCCACCTTTGAGCGAGGCACCGGTCCAGAAATCATACCAGATGCCTTTCCCGGGTAGATACACTTCGCGGCTGCGGGCTTGGTACGTGGTCACAGGATTCACCAGGAATGCAGGGCCAAAGAGATATTCGTCACTGAGGTCGCGGGCTTTGAGGTCGTCGGCAAAATCCATCACGAGTGGACGCATGAGCGTGCCGTGCCCCTGGGTGATTTTGCCCGCTTCGGAATAAACATAGGGAAGCAATTGATAACGCAGCCGGTCGAATTTCAACTGGGCCAGATAAGCGGGACTCGATTCGCCCCCCATTTCCCACATTTCGCGATAGGGAAACTGGCCATGGGCACGCAGCAGCGGGACGAACGTCGCGAATTCAAACCAGCGGGTATTGAGTTCGCGCCATTCCTCGACATCGGCCGGCTTTGCGTCTTTTGCCGAGAAACGGGCGGGTACGGAAAAGCCACCGGAATCCATCGTCCAGTACGGCAGACCGGAGACGCTGAATCCGAGGCCGGCGGGAATTTGTTTCCGCATCGCGGTCCAGGTGGTCGAATCGTCGCCGGACCAGGTGGAGGCGGCATAGCGTTGTTGTCCGGCGAAACCGGAACGTGTCAGGATGAACACCCGCTGGTTGGGTGCGGAAATGCGCTGTCCCTCGTAGATCGCCGCACTGTTGAGCAGCGGATAGGCGTTGAGCACGCGAGCGCCGCGTCCGAGCGCGGTGGGATCCACGTAGTCGCGCTGACCGTCGAGCGTGGGCGTGGGACGAAGATCCGGCTCGGTGGCATCCATCCACCAGGCGTCGACGCCCCGGCGGAAAAGCTCCCGGTCCATTTGTGCCCAAAGTAGTTTTCGCGCCCCCGTGTTGAACGCGTCATAGAAAGTGTATGGCTGGTCAAGCCAGTCGCGGGTGCCTTCCTTCAGATTGCGTTCGTACAAAAAGCCGTGGCTGCGCATCTCCTCGAAGTTTTTGGTACCGGGATTGAACTTGCCCCAGACAGAGATCATCAGGCGCGCATGTTGATCGTGAATCGCGCGAATCCAGCCGTCCGGATCGGGGAAGCGCTTGGGATCGAATTCATGCGAACCCCATTTGCCTTCCTCCCAATAGCGCCAGTCCTGGACGATGTTGTCGAAGGGAATGCCACGGCTCCGGAACCCTTTTACCACGTCGAGACTTTCCTGCTGGGTTTCGTAACGTTCGCGGGATTGCCAGAGGCCGAAGGTCCACACCGGCATCATCGGGGCAGTGCCGGTCAGGCGACGATAGCCGCCGATGACATCGTCGATCTTCGGGCCGTAGACAAAATAGTAGTCAATGCCTTCGCCGACCTGTGACCAGAGCGAGGTGCCGGTTTCAGTGGTCGGAGTTTTCCAGCGGAAACGCATGGTCGGCATGCCATCGTCGCGCGACCACTCGAGTTTGATTTTATAGCGATGCCCGGGCTCCAGCGAAACCTGGGCTACTTCGAACCAGGGCAGCCAGCCCTGGCGCCAGTGATTCATGACGAGTTTGTCGTCGATCCAGAGTTTCACGCCGGAGTTCGAATAAGTTTCAAACGTGTGCAGGCCGGAGGCGGTGGCTTCGACCGACCCTTCCCAGCGTACGCTGCAAACTCCCTCCTCGGAAAGCGATGGATGGATTTTCTGATTATATTGCTTCAGGCCGTCGGGAAGCGCGATATCGATCTGGGTTTCGTTGCGCTGGGCGACGAGCTTTTCGAAATTTGCCCCGTCGTAGTAGGAAGCGGTCAGGCTGCCGGATTTTCCGGTGGCGTCGAAAAGCTGGGCGACGGGAATTGACTGGGTTTCGCGCAAGTCGCCGAAGCGCGTGAAGGAGTTATTGTCCCAGAGGATTCCATAGCCGCGCGAAGAAACGAAAAACGGCACGGCAACCGAGCCATTGTGCTGCCATAGATCAAGGTCGTGACCTTTGAGATTGAGAATACCCAGTTGATTTTCGCCCAGACCGTAGAGGGATTCATCGGCGTTGGCCTTCCAGACCTGCCGGACATGAAAGGTTTTTTCTCCCTGAACTTCCGCGGGCTCAAGCAGACGGCCACCGGTTTGTTCGGCGAGGATCGGTTTACCTTGCAAATCCAGAAAGGAAATTGCCCCGGAGGCGCGGTCGATATGCACCTGCAGTTTGGCGGTGTGCAGCGTCGAACCCTGGTCGTTGCCGTCGAGCGTCCAACTGGCCGGAGCACCTTCGCGCTTGAGCGCCATCAGGCTGTCGTGGGGAAAAAACGACGCGCTCCTGGCGCTTGAAACGCGAATAATGTCGTCGGCACGGACTTCGATTTTGGTCACGAGGTTGTCGTGAGTGACGAGGACGCCGTCGGCTTGCTTTTCGACGGTGGTCGATCCCGCAAAAGCCAGCGTGGCGAGGAAGGGAAATGCGATCAGCGAGGGGAATTTCATGGGAGGGAAAAGGGGTAGGGAGGTTGCCCGCGAATTACGCTAATGGACGCGAATGGGAGGAGGAGAAGAGGATTGCCCACGAAACACACGAAAGGGCACGAAAAAGGAATTGAGGAAAATGGATGTTCTTGAAGAAAAACGCGGGTAAGATGGTAGGATCCGAAACTAAAATTTTTCTGGTTTTATTTCGTGTCTTTTCGTGTGTTTCGTGGGCCAAAATTCCGGGTCAGGGAACGGAAGGAGTCATTGGCGCCGCTTCGGTTTTGATGATCAGGGAGGCCGGTCGGAGATTTTGGGAACGCGCAGTCAGTTTGATTTCACCGGGTTGGTTGGTCGCTTGTACGATTACCTGGGCGTAGCCGTTGAATACGTTTCGCTGCCAAGGGGCGGCGGGCTTCAGCAACTGCAGCGTGCCGAGCCGGGTGAGTTCGGGGATGTGGTTTCGATTGTCCAGGATCGGAGTGACGATTAATTGGACTCGATTAAGTCCGGCGACGAGCTGACTGGATGCGACCGGCAGGGAAACTCCCCGATGCGACGTGTCGAGATCAAGGGCCAGTTCGTGGCCGTTGATCCAGACGGAAGTTTTACTCCCCAAGCCAGGCAGGAACAAATGCAGTTTTGTTTCCGCGGGAGGAATTGCGGCGAGGGTGATGGTGCCGGACAAATCGTAGATCTCACCAGGCTTGGGTAACGTCGCCTTCCAGTTCGATAATTTCGCAAACGGATCGAGCGTTTCCGGCGCGCCTGGTTTCACGGTACCGGCAGGAACGATTTTCCCGTGCCAGTCTTCCCAGGTCAGATTGTTGATCGTCGCTTGATATTGATCAGGTTCGTGGGAAACGGGGTCGCCGTTGCCGACGCCAATAATGCGGCCCGGACCTTCGATTTCAAATGTCACCGGGTTGTCGGCCGTGGGTACGTGGTTGCCGCTGGCATCAGCGATCCCGACCGAGACGACAGAAACATCTTCGCCGTTGGCCTTGATGGCCGGGCGATCCGGAGTGAGTTGTACGGTGGCGGAGGAACCGACCGTAGCCACGCGGGCCGTCTCAGCTATTTTTTCGCCACGGAAACCGCGCGCCTCAAGCGTACCCGGCTGATAGGAAACACTCCATTCGAGGTGGCCGTTGACCGGCATGGGCTTTTTGCCGAGGGAGTGACCGTTCAGGAACAGTTCGACCGCATCGTGATTACTGTAAACAATGACCGGGATTTCCCGACCTTCCTTGCCCGGCCAGTTCCAGTGGGTTGCAATGTGCAGCACCGGCTCGGTGCCCCACCAGGCTTTCAAATAATAAAAGATGTCTTTCCGAAAGCCACATGTGTCCATGATCCCGAATTGCGAACTCACGGCGGGCCAGTCGAAGGGCGTTGATTCGCCGCGGTAGTCAAACCCGCTCCAAAAGAAAACTCCCGCGAGATAGGGCCGGGCGCTGTAATGTTGCCAGCCGATCTCGGCATTGCCACCGGAGGATCCGTCCTTCACCGGGGCGAGATGGGCGTTTGGCAGATCGTCGAAATAAATTCCCCGGGTACCCTGCGTGGTGGTTTCCTCGGTACCGACGCCGGGCTGGTGCGGAAACTCGGCGTGTTGTTTGTCCGTGTTTCCCTGCTTGATGTAATTGAAGCCCGCCACGTCGATCGTGGTGGAAATGCCGCCCCAGCCGCCGCTGATCGCCACCGTCGCGCGGCGCGTGGGATCAAGGCGTTTGGCAAATGCCTGCATCGAGGCGGCAATGCGCGCGCCCTTGATATTTCCCTCGATGCCCCATTCTTCATTGCCGAGGGACCAAAGGATCACGGAAGGATGGTTCCGATCGCGAAGAATCAAGGCCTCGAGCTGACCGAGTTGTTCAGGACTTGGCCCCATCAACCGATTCTCATCGATCACCAGCATCCCCAGCCGGTCGCAGGCATCGAGCAGTTCGGGGGTCGGGGGATTGTGGGCGCAGCGGTAGGCATTGCTGCCCATCTCCTTTAACCGGGCGATGCGATAGTCCTGCAGCGCATTCGGGAGCGCAACTCCGACGCCCGCGTGATCCTGATGATTATCGGTACCCTTGAGCTCGACGCGCTGCCCGTTGAGAAAAAATCCCTTGTCCGGATCGAAGGCGATGGTGCGAATGCCGAAACGGGTTTCATACCGGTCAACCACCGCGCCGTTGCTGCGCACGGTCGTGACGAGCCGGTGCAGGATGGGATGTTCGATCGACCAGAGCTTGGGCTTCGTGATCTTCAACGTGGCAACCGAATCAGTTTTAAGGCCTGACTGGGCGGTGAGTGACGCGGAGCGGTTTGACGCCAGAGAGGCGCCGGAATCGTCAAAAATTTCCTGATCGATTTCGCAGGCGGCATCCGCGCCGTCGTTGATGATACTGGTGTGCACGACAACATCAGCGCTTTCCCGCCCGACTTCCGTGGTGACATACGTGCCCCAGGGGCCGACGTGCAGGGGGGCGGTTTTACTCAACCACGCATGGCGATAAATGCCGGCACCTTCATAAAACCAACCTTCCTCCATGGTGGCATCAACGCGGACGCTAATGACGTTTTCGCCTCCGTAGTTGAGATAGTCGGTGAGATCGTAGCGAAAACTGGTGTAGCCACTCGGCTGGCGTCCAAGGTAGAACCCGTTCACCCACACGACGGAGTCGCGATAGACCCCGTCGAACTCGATCGAAATTCGCCGGCCGAGGTCGGATTCCGGAATGACAAACGTTTTTCGATACCAGCCGACGCTGTTTTCGGGGAATTTGCGGCCGATGGCCTGATAGCCGTGGCTCGGGCTGCCGGCGGGGCTGAGCGGAAGCGCCACCGCCCAATCGTGGGGCAAATCGACTTCGCGCCACGCAGAATCATCGAACTTCGCCCCCGCCGGACCATCGCCAAAACCCGCTTTTGCCAAGTAGGAAAAGTATCCCGTGGCGTGATCGAAATCCTTTTGCGTGTCGAACGGATGGCCCAGGGCAAATCGCCAGCCTGCGTCCATTCGAAGACGCTCACGAGGGGAGACCGGGGACGTTGGAGCGGAGGAGACCGGTCCGGTCGCCGTGCTGGCATTTGAGGATTGCCTGCTGGCGAGGAAGGCGCAGATGCAAATAATAAGGCAACGAAAGAGGGTGTTAAAACTCATGCACGGAGGAGAAAAACAACAATTCGATCCGAGGGTGGGTCGAACACGAAAGCGAGGCAAGTTTTTCGAGTTGGGGCGGCGCGGGTGACCGACACTCCGCGTCACTGACCGCGATATCAGTTTTTGAAAATCAAGACCTGGAAGGGAGCAATTTTTCCCAAGGATTGTCCATTGCCTGAAGGCGCTTCATCTGATTGTCATCGGCCTGATGCGTATCGCGATTTTCCCCATGAAATTATTCCCCGGCCTGCTTTTGTTTTCGGTTCTGTTTTTTTCCGCCTGTGATACGCCCACGGAGAAATTGCGGCCGGTGCAAATCGCCGGGGGAAAGGTCGTGCCGATTCCGTTTGGCCCGGGTGGGCCGATCAACGGAAAATCCAACGGTTACGAAGTAAAGTATGCCGTCACCGTTCCAATTGCCGACACCAAGAGCCTCAACTATAAATTCAGCTTTACCGCTCCTCCCGGAGCGAAGCTTGAACGTGTGGTCATCGACGACATTTCGGATGAACAAAGCTCGTCACTCTACGAAGAATCCAAGCCATGGCTCGATGAACACAACGAATGGAAAGGCGAGACCAGGGTGTACGATTACAAAGACCCGCTGCTGGCTTGGGTCTACACCGTGACACCCTCGATGCGCGTCTATCGGTTCACGATCACTGATTCGACCGGAAAGAAAACGTACCTGTATCAGGTCACTGGCTATCCCGATTTCATCAAGGCCGCGATGCGCTTTTCCTGGGGCGAGAAGTACTGAGCCTCGCGGCCCGCAATTCCTGCAAGACAAGCGCGCTGACGGGTGCTGACAGGTGGAGCGCGACCTCCGGGCGCGCTTGAGAATTGAACCGAAGCAGGGAAGGAAGCGTCCGCTCCGTCAGAGGTCAGCGATGCTGATCCGCTGAAGCGTGGAGGGAAAAAGCGCCCGGTCGCGTTACACC